>CAJORE010000063.1 GCA_905236595.1 uncultured Selenomonadaceae bacterium
GTCATTCCTTGTCTGCCGAAAAAATCCCTCGGCAATGGCACGAACTCATTTATGCAGTATTTCCTTAGAAATCATGCCTATATTGTCCGACTGAAAAATGCCCGCACCTTTGGTGCGGGCATTTTTCAGTCATTGTCTTTGTTTGATAGGTTTAATTGCGCCAAGAGTTCCATGTCCTCCTTTATGGTCGTGCCGGATGTCGTCAGCATATTGCCGGTTATGGAGGCGCTGGCTCCGGCGCGGAAAGCTGTGGCGCCGTTTTGCGGCAGGAGCTTGCGCCCGGCGGCAAGACGAATGTTCGCCGTTGGGTTGATGAAGCGGAAAAAGGCGATGGTTCTTAAAATATCGTCGCCGTCGAGTTGCTTTAGATGTTGGAGAGCCGTGCCTTTTATCGGCATCAGCGCATTGATGGGAATGGACTGTATGTTTAGTTCGGCCAAGCTTATGGCCATATCCAAACGATCCTCCCAAGTTTCGCCCATGCCGATAATGCCGCCCGAACATACGCAAAAACCTTCTTCTTGGGCAATTTTTATCGTACGGATACGGTCGTCGTAAGTGTGGGTTGTGCAAATTTGCGGGAAAAAGCGGCGCGAGGTTTCAATATTGTGGTGATAACTTGTGACGCCGACGGCACGCAACTGCTTGAACTGTTCTCGCGTCAATATGCCGTGCGAGGCGCATAAGTCAATGGTAAGCGTTCGCCGCATCTCGTCGTATGCCGCGAGTGCCTCGTTAAATTCTTTTCCCGACAATGCGCGTCCCGATGTCACTATCGAAAAACGATTGGCGCCGGCATCTTGGTTGGCTTTGGCGTGTTTTAATATTTCTTCCCTGGGCATAAAGCCGTACTCGTCAATGCCCGTTTTGTGCTTAGCCGCTTGGGCGCAGTACTTGCAATCTTCGCCGCAACGGCCGCTGCGACCGTTGACTATGGTGCAAAGATCAATATGTCGACCGCAAAAATAATCCTGCAGACGACGGGCACCCATTTGCAATACGGGCAACGGGGCTTGTATGAAAAGCGATAAATCATCTCCGCGCCGAATCCGTTTTCCGGCGATTATTTCATCGGTAAGTTTGTCAATTATTGTTGTGTTCATGATTGCTCCTTATTATTCTTCCGCTGCCGATTATTGAGTCGTCGTCGTCATAAAATACCGCCGCTTGCCCGGGGGCGGGCGCCCTGACCGGCTTTTCGACGAAGGACACGGAAACGACGGCGGAATTTATGCGTGTAACTATGGCATTTTCACCGTTGTGGTGGTAGCGGATGCTTACTTTGGCGGGCATTTTTTTGCCGACGGCAATATCCGGCACGCTCATAAAATTTAACTCATCGCAAAAAATTTTCCACTCGTAAAGTGAGCTATCGGTGCCGATCACTATTTCGTTTGTTGCGGGGCGAATGGTCTTGACGTAGACGGGATAACCGAGAGCCAACGACAAACCTTTCCTCTGCCCGACGGTATAGTGGATAATTCCGTTGTGCGTACCCAAAATATTGCCGGCATCATCCACAAAATTCCCCGCTTTCGTGCAACCGCTGTCCGAACATTCGCGTTCTACATAATCGGCATAATTGCCATCGGTGACAAAGCATATTTCTTGGGATTCGGGAGAATTGCCGTCGGCAATTTGCGCTTGGGCGGCCAACTGTCGCACTTGTTGCTTGGTTAAGGCGGCAAGCGGCAAAACCGTGCGGGCGAGCTGGTCTTGAGATAACTTGCAGAGCATATATGATTGGTCTTTTTTTTCGTCTTTGGCGCGGCGTACGGTAAACCGCCCGTTGGCAAGCTTGACTACGGCGGCATAGTGTCCGGTGGCTATGTAATCAGCGCCCAATGTGTCGGCTAACTCAATAAGGCCGGCCCATTTGACATGGCGGTTACAGATGATGCATGGGTTTGGCGTTCGACCGACGGCGTATTCGGCAACGAACGGTTTTACGACATACTGCCGAAACGCCGGGAACATATTATGTGGTTGGTAAAGAATGTCAAGCCGTTTGGCGGTGTTTTGCGCTTTGCCGATTTCGCAACATCTGGTTTCGCCGACATTCCATAAGCGCAGGGTTGTGCCTGTTACGGAGTACCCTTTTTGTTGCAGGAGGTACGCCGCAACAGCGCTGTCTATACCGCCGGACATACCGATTAAAATTTTGTTGTTCATATTTTTTGTTTGTTTGTTGTTGTCTTTCTGCCGTTTATATGTCGTTGACATTTAGCGCATATTTTGTTATTATTCGCTAAACTAAAAAACATACCGCAATACTATGCGTTATCTGGCCGACACCACCGGCAGTTATGAATCTGTTCCTGACCGGCGTTTGGTTCGGGTCAAGGAATTTGATTTTGCGTTTGTATTCTTTGCCCGAAGAACGGGCAGACACACCGACAGTTATTGTTACGGAAACACTGCATAATTCGTCCGCACCCTTGCCGGGTCTTTTTCCGGCATACTGCGTCATTCCTCCTCAGCGTAGCACCACTA
>CAJORE010000064.1 GCA_905236595.1 uncultured Selenomonadaceae bacterium
ATATTTGTTGTCCCCTCCATGCCGGTTAAGGAGCGTATGACCTACAAAAGCCAGCTTTCCGTGTTGAAGAAACCGATGTTGTGGGCGTCGATTGCCGCCGTAATATTTTTGAACGGCTCCATATTCGGCGTGTTCAACTATTTGGCGGATTATGCGAGCCGCGTTTCGGGCTTGGCGCCGACGTTGGTCAGCATTATGCTGTTTGTTTACGGCGTGTGCAACATTTTCGGCAGTATGTTGGCCGGCAATCTTTTAACGGTGCGGCCATTGCCGACGATTAAAACATTTCCCTTTGCCGTGGCCGCAATTTATTTGTTATTGCTGACGGGCGGGAGCGCTTGGCCGTTCATGGCGCTGATAACCGTGGCGTGGGGCATTTTGGGCGGCATAAACGGCAATATCAATCAATTTTGGGTGTCGCGGGCGGCGCCGGAAGCGCCCGACTTTGCCAACGGACTTTTTTTGACGGCGGCAAACTTGGGTTGCGTTTTGGGGACAACGGTCGGCGGTTGGTTTATTGATCGTTTCGGCATGGCTGACGTTGTGTTCGGCGGACTGTTGTTCAGCGCGGCGGCGGCTGTCGTTCTTTGGGGGCAATGCCATCGCCCGACGCTGAATCCGTTGGCCTACGCATCGGCTCCGGCAACCGCTTATCAAAATCAATTACATATCAACGAAAGGGTTGGGGTAACACAATGAAACTGTTCACCAAGAAAAAAACCGTATTGTTGCTGTCCGCCATGTTGACGGGAACGATGATTTTCGGTACTGTGGGCAATGCGAATGAGGCTTTGGGCAAAGACGGAGGCAAAACCATGAAAAGCGCGGAACAACAAAGCGATCGGCAAATTAAAGCGGAAAAACTGACGTTGGTCAAGGAATGGGACAAAGTTTTCCCCAAAAGCGACAAGGTCAATCATAGCAAGGTGACTTTCGTCAATCGTTACGGCATTACCTTGGCGGCGGATATGTACGTCCCCAAAAATGCCGACAAAAAAATGCCCGCCATCGCGGTAGCCGGGCCCTTTGGCGCGGTAAAGGAACAGTCATCGGGATTGTACGCGCAAAAAATGGCGGAGTACGGCTTTGTCACCATTGCCTTTGATCCCTCCTTCACCGGGGAAAGCGGCGGCACGCCCCGTTATGTGGCTTCGCCGGACATAAACACCGAAGATTTTTCGGCGGCCGTTGATTTTCTCGCGACGCGGGACAATATTGATCCGGAGCGTATCGGCATAATCGGCATTTGCGGTTGGGGCGGCATGGCGCTAAATGCGGCGGCGATGGACACAAGGATAAAAGCCACCGTTGCCTCGACCATGTATGATATGAGCCGCGTGACGGCCAACGGCTATTTCGATTATGAAAAAGACGAAGCTGTTTTGAAAAAAGAACGCTTAGCCAATCGCCAAGCGCTTAACGCCGAACGCACCAAGGATTATCAAGTCGGCGCGTACCGAAATGCCGGCGGCGTCCCCGATGTTTTGCCGGAGGATGCCCCGTGGTTCGTGAAAGATTATTACGCGTACTACAAAACAAAGCGCGGCTATCATCCCCGCTCCCTAAATTCCAACGGCGGTTGGAACCAAACCTCCGCGCTGTCTTTCATGAATATGCCCTTGCTTACATACAGCGACGAAATCCAAAGCGCGGTGCTTGTCATCCACGGCGAAAAGGCACATTCCCGATATTTTGGGGAAGATGCCTTCAAAAAACTCACGGGGAACAACAAGGAGCTGATGATTATTCCCGGCGCGACCCATATTGACTTGTACGATAAAACGGATAAGATACCCTTTGATAAAATGGCAAAGTTCTTTGCCGATAATTTATCCTAATTCCCGAAAGCGCGGGTGATACGTTCGGCCAACCATTGGCCGCTTGAACAGGGACAGCCGCCAAAGTCCATCCTATTGCCGTGGATCGATACATACATATCGACCCACGGCTTTTGCGTTATTTTGTTACCGTCATGGGATAATTGCCCATGACGGTAACATTGCCCGTAAGCGAAACGTCAGCGTTAGTTGAAGTCTTTGGGAATCGGCGATAAAAGCGAAACAGCGAATGGCGACAGCACGAGCACACGATGCGTCGTGACGAAAACCGGGGTTTTCCCCCAAGGCTTTGCGGCCTTTTTCTTCTCCATTATCGACCAAAAGGTCATTATTGTGCGGGTTCACAGTTCATCCGCACCTGAACCGGATTTTCTCGGGCGTTCTGTCCCTGTTCAAGCGGCCGAGGTTGCCAAAGATGCGTTATTGCTCCATAAGTTCTTCGATAATAAAGCTGTTTTCCCCCGACAAATCGAATTTCGGGGTATAATCCACGACGGTTTTCAGCAATGCTTCGTCGATTTTCATGGACACTTCGTCCGACTTGCGGGTAAGTTCCTTGACCATGGCGCGAACCTTGTTGCGATCATAGTCAATGGTCGTGATGCGGTCAATATCGTAGCAATACGAAGTTTGGTTGCCGTCATTGTTGAACACATAGCCGCGTCCGGCACCTTTTTGCAGGGTATGGGAGCTTTTGCGGCCTGCCAATTCCTGCAACATTATCAAAAACGAACGGCGGCCTTTGTTGCCGTCAACGGCCGCATCAAGATTAAAGTCCATGCCCGCCTTGGCTTTGCCGATGGCGTCCCCCAAGCGCTCCCGTTCGGCCATTAACTCTTGGCCGACGGCAAGGAGCCGCCCCACGTCAAAGCTGTCATCTTTCTGGCTGACGTCCACGGTATCGTCCGGCTGACCGGCGAGGGCTTTGCTGCGCAAATGTTTCTCCGTGATAACCGTCACATTGTCCTCGTCATCAAGGTATTCAATGATGTCCGACAACAACCGGC
>CAJORE010000065.1 GCA_905236595.1 uncultured Selenomonadaceae bacterium
AGTGGTGCTACGCTGAGGAGGAATGACGCAGTATGCCGGAAAAAGACCCGGCAAGGGTGCGGACGAATTATGCAGTGTTTCCCTAAGGAAACACTGCCGATTCCGGCCGCAAAAAACGCATGAAAAAAGCCGAAGGCTACGCTTGCGGCGCAGCCTTCGGCAATTCGCAAATATCTTTGGTGCTTCTGTAGAATTTTTTTCATCAATGTTTTTGTGCTTGCGCCAAAACATTGTCGAGGATGCAAACCACCTCGTCAATGTGCTTTTCGTTGACGATAAGCGGCGGCACAAAGCGTAATACTTTGCCGACCGTGCAATTTATAATCGCGCCTTCCTGCAAGGCGGCGTTGACGATGTTGCGCCCTTCAACGTATAATTCGGCGCCCAACAGCAAACCGGTACCGCGCACTTCTTTAATCAGTGCGGGGTATTTTTTTTGCAAATCAAACAGACGTTCTTTGAAGTACGCTCCCATGCGGGTTACGTTTTGCAAAAACTTCTCTTGCGGCACCGTGTCCAAAACAATGTTGGCCGCCGCACAAGCCAACGGATTGCCGCCGAAGGTTGTGCCGTGGTCGCCCGGGGCAAAGGCCTTGGCGACTTTTTCGGTCGTTATGAATGCGCCGATTGGCACGCCGCCGGCCAATCCTTTGGCCAATGTCACGATGTCGGGTTTTATGCCGTAATTTTCATAGGCGAAGAATTTGCCGCTTCTGCCGATGCCCGCTTGGATCTCGTCCAAGATTAAAAGGGCGCCGTGCTCGTCGCAAAGCTTTCGCACTTTTTGCAAATAATCGTTTTGCGGTGGGTATACGCCGCCTTCGCCTTGGATTGTCTCCAAAAAAACGGCGGCGGTTCTGTCGTTTATCTTGGCGGCAAGTTCATCCGCATCGTTGAAACGGACGTAGGAAAAACCGCCCGGCAACGGCTGCAAGCCTTCTTGATAATGGGGCTGTCCCGTGGCTGTCAAGGTGGCCAGCGTCCGACCGTGGAAACTGTCCCAGGCGGAGATGATTTCGCTTTTGTCTTTGTCGATTAAGTGGGCATACTTACGGGCGATTTTCAGGGCGCCTTCGTTGGCTTCGGCGCCGGAATTGGCGAAAAAGACGCGTTCAAGTCCGGACAGTTTCACCAATTTTTCGGCCGCCGTCGCTTGGGCTTCGGTGTAATAGAGGTTAGAACAATGGATTATCTTTTTGGCTTGGCTGCAGATGGCGTCCACCAACGGCGGATAGTTGTGTCCCAAAACATTTACGGCGATGCCCGCCAAAAAATCTATGTAGCGTTTGCCTTCCGTATCAAAGACATATACGCCGTCGCCTCTATCGAGTGCTATCTTGTAACGGTTAAACACCGGCAGATAATTCTTATCGTCGGCGGCAAAAATTTCTTGCGTCGTTTTCAATGTTCCGACCTCCTTTATTTTCGCACGACCTGCGTGCCGACGCCCTGCGACGTGAAAACTTCGAGTATGATTGCATGAGGGGCGCGGCCGTCGATGATGTGGGTTTTGCGCGCACCGCCTTCCAAGGCGCGGATGCAAGCTTCAACTTTCGGAATCATGCCGCCGACGATTATCCCCTCTTTTATGTACTCGCGGGCTTCGGCCAAAGTCAACGTCGATATGAAACTGTCCTTGTCGTTGATGTCTTTGTAAACTCCTTCAACGTCCGTTAGGAGCAAAAGTTTTTCCGCTTCCAATGCCCCGGCTATTTCGGCGGCAACGTAATCGGCGTTGATGTTGTAACTTTCGCCGTCCTCACCGACGCCAATGGGAGCGATGACGGGGACATAATCATGCTCGGCAAGATCCTCGATTATCGACGTATCCACGTTGACCACTTTGCCGACGTAGCCGATGTCGACTTTGCGTCGTTCGGCGCCTTCGTAGACGGTAGCCAATTTTTTGGTGGCGGATAAAAGGCGGGCATCCTTGCCGGACAGACCTACGGCGCGAACGCCGCGTTGGTTGAGCAGGTTGACTATCTCCGAATTTATTTTGCCGTCCAGAACCATCTCGGCAATTTCGACTGTTTCTTCGTCCGTAACGCGAAGCCCCGACACAAAGGCCGATTCCTTGCCGACCTTCTTCAAGAAGCCGGTGATTTCGGGACCCCCGCCGTGGATTATCACCGGATGAATACCGACGTATTTCATCAAGGCGATGTCCTGCATGACTTTTTCTTTGAGATCATTGTTTATCATGGCATTGCCGCCGTATTTTACAACAATCGTGGAGCCGTAAAATTCCTGTATGTAGGGCAACGCTTCAACCAAAATTTCCGCTTTTTCCGTCATTGTCAAATCTCTCCGTTCCTTAGGAACTGCAAAGAAATAAATGGCCACAGCAAGCGCGGCAAAATTTTGCGTTTGCCGTCGGGCGATTAAGCAACGCTTATTTTTTGCCTTTGCGTTCTTTGGTGCGGTTCTTCGCCGCTTTTTCCTTGGCTTTGGCTTTATCGTCAAGCTTTTTTTGCTGTTTTATCTTGGCATAATCCGCCCCCATGCTTGCCAATTTGTGCTTCATGGTCAAAATGGGGTGTTTGAAGAGCATTTTTGTTTGCGACGAATCCATTATTTGCAGAAATTCTTTGGTTGGCGCCGTGCCGAAGCAAGGCCGATCGCATTTGTCGCAAATGGGCTTTGTTATGCCGTAAGGACAACGATCAATTTTTGTCAGCACCGTCGCCAGCAGGGCATTGCATTTGCTGCAAAGTTTTGTTCCTTCCGTATCATGGTGTGCGTGGCAATAAACGGCAAAGGTTTTTTTGATCGCTTCTTTTTCCTTCGGAATGTTGTTTTTTATTTCCGGCGGTTTTTTCTTGGGCAGAAAGCGCGACAAAAAACTCATAAGGATCACTCCTTCTAATTGCAAATTTCTTCCAACAATTCGCTTACCATTGCCCAATCGGGCTTTTTTATCGCCGTCAACAATGATTGGTAACGAGCTGTTTCGGCGGGCGGCAAGCGGTACTGTTCCAAGGAATCCATCACCATCAGCATACTGTCGTAATCAAACGACATGGCTATATCCCGCATTGTTTCATAGGCTTCCTTGAGTGCCGCCCCGTCAATGAGCGGACGATCGTTATCGCCCGTTTGCGGTTCGATAAGCGGCGCAAGCTTGAAGGCATACGCCAAATAAAGTTGCAACAAATCGTCGGAACAGTATTTTATCTCGTCAACATAGTTGTGATTGCCGGCATATTCCAAATATTTTGCGCGTTCCGACAGCTCTTTGGCGCCGATTATGCGCGCTGTGCTTTTTAGGGCGTGAACCTTCGTGGTAAAGTCTTTCCAATTTTCCGTTTCGTAATAGTGCGCGATCTCCTTGGAATTGGGGACGATGGATTCGGCAAAAACGGTGAGCGCATCCAAGAAGGCTTCGGCAGAACCGCAGTTTGACAGCCCTTCGGCGATGTCGATGCCGACGACGTCATTTAGCCAATCGGGTAGAACCGGCTTGTCG
>CAJORE010000066.1 GCA_905236595.1 uncultured Selenomonadaceae bacterium
AATGCAACTCACCATTGAAGAACAGGCGCTGGCCAAAGAAACCGACGCGGCAAGCCAAGAAAAATTGACCGCCCTCCGCACCGAAAAAGATAAACTGCAGGGGCAGGAAAAAACGTTGACCGCCCAATGGGACGCGGAAAAAGCCGCCATCGAACGGGTACGCGCCCTGAAGAAAGAAATTGACGCGACGAACAACGCTATGTCGGTTGCCGAGCGCAATTACGATCTTAACCGCCTCGCCGAATTGAAGTACGGCAAATTGCCGGAGCTTACGAAAAAACTTGCCGCCGAAGAGGAGAGCATCGCCGCTCGCGCCAATGGCGAACAACTCCTCAAAGAAGAAGTCGGCGAAGAGGACATCGCCAAAGTCGTAAGCCGGTGGACGGGCATACCCGCCGCAAAAATAAACACCGGCGAACGGGAAAAGCTGCTTAATTTGCCCAAGGTTCTGCATGAGCGTGTCATCGGGCAGGAGGCCGCCGTCAAATCCGTGAGCGAGGCCATTTTGCGAGCGCGTGCCGGGTTAAAGGATCCGAACCGCCCCATCGGATCGTTCATTTTCTTGGGGCCGACGGGCGTCGGCAAGACGGAGTTGGCCAAGAGTCTTGCCGAAGCGCTGTTTGACGACGAAAAGAGCATCATTCGCATCGACATGAGCGAATATATGGAAAAACATTCCGTGGCGCGGCTTATCGGTGCGCCTCCGGGGTACGTCGGCTATGACGAAGGTGGCCAGCTCACCGAAGCGGTTCGCCGCCGCCCATACAGCGTCATATTGCTTGACGAAATCGAAAAGGCTCATCGCGACGTGTTCAACGTGTTGTTGCAGATTTTGGACGACGGGCGTTTAACCGACGGCAAAGGGCGCGTTGTTAATTTTAAGAACACCGTCATTATTATGACCAGCAATTTAGGTTCCCACGAGATTTTGGCCGGGGATGATTTCGCCGCCGCCGAAGAAACCGTCAAAGGCCTGTTGAAAGAATATTTTAGACCCGAATTTTTGAACCGCGTGGATGATGTTATCGTGTTTAACGCGCTGACCAAAGCGCAGGTCAAAGACATTGCCGCCATTTTGCTTCGTCGGCTTGCCGCCCGTTTGTTGAAGCAAGCCAAAATCACCCTTACTTGGGACGAAGCGGCGCTCCAAAAATTGGCCGCCGAAGGTTTCGATCCCGATTTCGGCGCCCGGCCGCTCAGACGCCTTTTGGCGCATACGGTGGAGACGGCGCTGTCGCGGGACATCGTAGCCGGGAAGATTGCCGAAGGCGATACGGTGTGCATCGGCGTTCAAGGCGACGAATTTGCTTTTGCCAAAGAAAACAAATAATATTTTGGCGTCATTTGCCAAACAAAAAACCGTCACAAATTGCGTGACGGTTTTTTTGTCAATGTTTGTCGGATTAACGGTTGGCGGGGCGGTTCTTGCGTCGTCCGGCGAAACGTTAAATTAGCCGCTTTAACCGGGTTATAAGTCTTTCAATACGGCGAATTCATGCCAAGGGCGGCAACCGGCTTTGCTTGGCACCAATAATCTGCCGTCGGCAAAATCCTCGTTTTCGACGTAGCCGCGTGAATTTAATATCACGTTTATGTTGTCGTAAATGTTTATTAAGACAATGACAAGCGTGTCGGCATCTTTTTTGTCCATAATCTTCAAGAGATCGGCAATGTTGCGTTTATCAATGTCGACGGGCGGCGGGGCGCATACATACCGGTCGAGGGGGGTGAGGGTGACGGCGGCGCGGACGGCTGTTTCCCATTCGGCTTCGCCCCAAAAAACGAGACGATGAAACTTTTGCAACAAACGGTGCAAATTTTCGCGCTGTGCGGCTTCGTAGTCCCGAAGGTAATGAGGTAAGTTCAGGACGCGCATAAAAGTTTCGGCGGTGAACCAAGGCGTTTTTATGTACGCTTCAAAAAATTTTCTGTCCGTATAGCTTTGCGGATCAAAGCGCAACACATTGCCGGCATAGTGATAGATGGCGCCGCCGTTGTTATCGG
>CAJORE010000067.1 GCA_905236595.1 uncultured Selenomonadaceae bacterium
AAAAAAAAATCCTCGCCCGTTGGACGAGGATTATTTTTTGGCGTTAATGTATACTGCCCACAAAAATCAACCGCAAGCCCAAGACAAACATGGACAGGGAGAGCAACGCCAAAATGACTTTCGATTTTGTTTTCTTCGATATTTTTGCGCCGATCTGGGCGCCGATAACGGCACCGATGCCAATGCCGAGGGCGGGGACCCATACGATGTGACTGAGGATAAAATGGGACAGGACACCCATAAGCGCCGATACCGCCAAGACGAAATGACTGGTGGCCGTGGCCGTGTGTACGGGAAAACCCAAGAGGTAAACCATGAGCGGCACATGAATGACGCCGCCGCCGATACCGAAAATGCTCGACAAAAAACCCACCAAAGTGCTTGAGGCAACGCCCAAGGATTTGTTGAACTTAAAGCCCGGCGGCAATTCCTTGGCGTCCGAATGATGTTTGTGCGTGGCGTTCCAATACATCAGCACCGCCATAAAGAGCAGGAATATACCGAAGTACAGGTTCAGCATGGTCAGCGAAAATTTGTCAACAATGTACGAACCCAAAAAAGCGCCGGGCAACGTGGCCAGCGCAAAGGGAACGGCGGCTTTGAAGTAAACGCGCCGTTGCCTGATGTAAGCAAAGGTTCCCGAAGCGGCGTTGGCCAAAACGACAAACATACTTGTGCCGGCGATTTGCCCCGCCGACGTAAAATACGGCAAAATGCCGCCGTCGCTCATGAAAAAAATAAATATGGGCATACATATCAACCCGCCGCCCAATCCGACCAAAGTGCCGAAGGTGCCGACGCCGATGCCCAGCAACAAAAACAAAATATACTCCATGCCGTCTCCTCGTCAAAAATCCCGTCCGTCATACCGACGAACGGGATTTTTTTATCGCGCCCAAACTGCGCGGCCTTAGGACGAACGATTAAACCAACCGTCAGCCTTTTAAGGCGTCGCCCAAATTGGCGTTGGTGTTGCGTGCCGCCGCAACGCTCTCGGCGAACTTCGCTTTTTCGTCGCCGTCGAGTTTAAGATCGACAATTTTTTCCATGCCGCCTTTGCCCAAAACAACGGGAACGCCGATGCAAAGATCTTTCTCGCCGTACTCGCCGTCAAGGTAGACACAGCAGGGGATAAGCTTCTTGGCATCAAGGGCAATCGCTTCAACGAGAGCCGCCGCCGCCGCACCGGGAGCGTACCAAGCGGAAGTCCCCAACAGTTTCGTAAGGGTGGCGCCGCCGACTTTCGTCTGCTCCACGGCGTCTTTGAGCGCTTCCTCCGACAGAAGTTCCTTCACGGGGATGCCGCGCCAAGTGGCAAGGCTCGCCAAGGGAACCATGGTCTTGTCGCTGTGGCCGCCGATAACCATGCCGTCGATGTCGGTAGGCGTTGCGGGATAACCGGCCTTCGTCAAAGCCTGCGCCAAGAAATAACGGAAACGGCTGCTGTCAAGCATACCGCCTTGACCGATTACCCGGTTGCGGGGGAGCTTGGAATTTTTGATGGTAAGGTACGTCATGGCGTCCATCGGATTGGAGATGATGATGAAAATGGCGTTGGGCGAATGCTTCAACGCTTCATCAACCACGCCGCCGACAATTTTGGAGTTTACGCCGATTAAATCCTCACGGCTCATGCCGGGTTTGCGAGGAATACCGGACGTAATGACCACAACGTCGCTGTTTGCCGTCGCGGAATAGTCGGGCTTGTCCATGGGCGAAGTCGCCCCCGTCACCGTGGTATCAAAATTAAGCATATGGGAAGTCTGCATGATGTCCATGGCTTTGCCTTCGGACAAACCTTCCTTGATGTCGATGAGCACGACTTCGTCAAGGAAGTTCTTCACCGCCAGAACATTCGCCACCGTGGCGCCGACATTACCGGAACCGACAACCGTTACCTTCATAATATAATCCTCCTTCGGGATTAACCCTGCGGCAAAACTTTTTTCGCCGCAACGAATTTTTTACCCGCCTATTATAGCACCGTTGCAATAATTTTCCAACAATTTTTTTGTCGAGGCAACGGTTGACGGCGAGCAGCCCCCAAGAAAAAATTTTCGCCGCAACAAACGGCGCCGCCCCAAAAAACGGCGTCGCCGACCACCCC
>CAJORE010000068.1 GCA_905236595.1 uncultured Selenomonadaceae bacterium
ATTCGGGGTGCAGGGGGCGAAGCTCCCTGCTGGGGTCAAGGGGCAAAGCCCCTTGTGGGTTTGGGCGAAGCCCCAAAAAGATAGTTTTTAGAGGTTCCAATAATAAAAATGAAGGAGTGATCACGCAAATATGAAAAAGCAAATTTTAGCCTGTATGTTGTCCGTAGCGGCGAGTCTTATGACAGCCGTCGCTATCGCTGACCTTTCCCCCGTCGAGGCCATGAGCCGTGCGGAACTATCTGCCATCAGCGTGCCGAAAAACGGCCAATTCAAATATTGGTCAGCCGATTCGATGGCGCATAAAGCCCTTATCGAATATGTTAAGGACGTGACGAACAAAAAAAGCCCGAATTTTATTCCCGTGCGGGATCGAGTGGCTGTTTTTGATTGTGACGGCACGTTGATGTGCGAAACAGCGCCCTATTATTTCGACACCATGTTCTCACTCCACCGTGCTTTTAATGATCCCGATTACCGGCCGACTTCGGAGGCGATTGCCGCCGGTCGGGAAGTTCAGGCGTTGATTTCAGAGCATAAACCGTTGCCCGCAGAATTGAAAAGTCGATTGAACAAAGACATCAAATATCCCGTTTTTGCCGGACTTACCGACGAGGAGTTCTCGGCTTACCTCAAACATTATATTGACAATGCTTATGAAGAAGGTTTGACAAACTTAAAAGTTGGCGAGGCTTTTTATTTGCCGATGTTGGAGGTCGTCTCGTATCTTCGGCACAACGATTTTGCCGTTTATATCGTCTCCGGTTGCGAACGGGAAATGTTGCGCGGTTTGGTGGACGGCATCATGGATATCCCCGCCGAGCGCATTATCGGCACCGATTTCTCTTATGTAACGGATAATCATTCGGGACAGAAAACGGAAAACTACAATGTGGAGCCTGCAGAAAAAATTCTTCGCGGGGACAAACGTACCTTCAAAAATGTCAACGCCAACAAAATAATCGCCATTAAACGCGAGATCGGCCGCCGCCCCGTTATAGCTTTCGGCAATAGCGACGGCGACTACAGTATGTTCCGTTATACCGCAGAAAACAACCCTTATCGAAGTGCCGCTTTCGTACTTTTGTGCGATGATTGTGAGCGTGATTACGGCGACAGCAAAAAGGCGGCGGCCGTAAAAGCCGCCGCCGAACAAAACGGTTGGGTTGCCGTGTCCATGCACGATGATTTTAAGACAATTTACGGCGAAGACATCAAAAAAACCAATTGACGGCACATAAAAATTTATACCGTGCGCGAAAATTTCCCGTTTTAAGGTTACTTACGGATGCACCGCCGCTTCGTCGATATAAAGCGAGGCCGTGCCGTTTTCGGCGGCTGTCATTACGGCATGAACGCCAAGCGGCAAGAACATATTGTCTTTCTCTCTTTCCAATGCATTAAATCTCCTTGCAAAATCTTAAACTACAGCAAACCCCTTCGTCCCAAGTTACGCGTCCCCTGCACAGAAGCGGGGCAACTTGGGCAAAGGGGTTACAGGCTGTGTTGTTACCGCAAATAGGTTTTTTCCAACCGCGCCAATGTCCCGTCCATTTTAAGTTCGGCAAGCACGAAGTTGATGTAGTTCAAAAATTCTTGGTCGCCTTTCACCATCAGCGCCCCGCAAGAATGGCGCGTAAACGGTTCGTTGATAAGCGGTGCGGCAAGTCGTTTGTCCTTTTTGATGTATTGGGCGGCTTCCACGGTCTCGGTAATCATTATGTCCGCTTTTCCTTCGGCGATGAGCGTAGGAATTTCGGCGTTGGCTTGGTGAACGATTAGTTGAGCATTCGTGAGATTGGCTCGGGCAAATTTCTCGTTCGTGCCGCCCGGATTTATCATGATTCGTACCGTTTTCTGATTCATGTCTGCTATGGACTTAAATTTTGCGGCATCTTCCTTGCGGCAGAGAATCGTTTTGCCAAAAACACCTTCGCCGTATGCGTCGGACATTGCCATGCTTTTGGCGCGATTGTAATTGCGGGAAATGCCGCAAAGCGCGACATCGAATTTGCCGGCTAACGTATCGGCGGTAAGAGTCGGCCAGCTCGTTTTGACGTATTCGATTTTGACGCCCAAAGAATCGGCAATTATTTTTGACAGTTCCGCATCAATGCCTTCATATTCGCCGGTTGCGGGATTTAGGTAAGACATGGGTATGTAATCGCCCGTCGTGCCGATGCGAATTGTTCCCCGCGCCGCTATATCTTCCAAATGACCGGCCGCCGCATCGGAAAAAGGACACAAACAGGCTGCCGCCACCAAGAAAGAAACCAGCGCTTTAGCTGTTTCGGTAAAAATGTTCATAATGTCTACTCCCTATTCTTTGCGATTATTCGTTCAAAATGATTTTTGGCCATGGTTATTGACGGTTATTTGGTTTTGCCGCCGTACACCGTGGCATACATTGCCGGCAAAACCAAAAGCGTAAGAAGCGTGGCGACGATTAAGCCGCCGGCTATGGCTACTGCCATGGGCCCCCAGAATACGCTTGTCATCAGCGGCAACATACCCAAAATCGCGGCGGCTGCCGTCAGCATTATCGGGCGGAACCTCAGCACCGCCGAATCTATTATTGCATCGTGTAAATTTTCTCCCGTGGCCAAGTGTTGTTGAATTTGGTCAATGAGTATGACCGAGTTGCGAATTATCATGCCCGACAGGGCAATAACGCCTAATTCCGCCACAAACCCCAACGGCTTGCCCAAAATTATCAGCGCAAAAATTACGCCGATAATCCCCAAAGGCGCGGTCAGGAGCGTTAGGAACATATCTTTGGCGCTTTTTAGTTGCAACATCAACAGCGTCATAATAATAAACACAACCGCCGGAAGCATTGCCATGAGGTAATCGGCGGAGTCGCCGCTTTCTTCCAAGTCGCCGCCCGCCGCAATTTGTGCGCCGATGGGCAAATTGCTCCGCAAGTCTTCCGTTGCGTCAAAAATTCTTTGCGCGGTATCGTTGCCCGTGCCGGATATGATATTGGCCTGCACCGTTATCGTCGGCTTCAAATCGCGCCGTTTGATAAGCCCGTTTTCCATGGCAAAGGAAATTTTTGCCACTTGTTCCAAGGGAACGTAACCGGCCGCTCCCAAATAAATCGGCAGATTTTTTACTTCGTCCAGGTTGTCGGCATCTTTGGCCGCAAGGCGTATTTCTATGTCGATGGTGCGATCGCCGGTATAAAATTCGGCAACTTTCGCGCCGCTTATCTCGGTGTAAACAGTATTTTTTATGCTTTCGGCGGAAATACCCATGGTGCGGATCTTGTCTTTGTCCAATTCGATTTTGACGATTTTGGATTTTTCGTTCCAGTCAAAATTAAGGTCGTAAGCGTTTCCGTCGGCGGCGGCAATA
>CAJORE010000069.1 GCA_905236595.1 uncultured Selenomonadaceae bacterium
ATGTTCAGCTTGCGCGCTTCGGCTACGGCAATGCGTTCTTTGCGGGGATCCACGACGAACAACGCGCCGGGCAGACGTTTCATTTCTTTGATGCCGCCAAGGTACTTGGTGAGTTTCGCCATTTCATGCCGCAGACGCATAACTTCCTTCTTCGTCAAGCGATCAAAAGTCCCGTCCTCTTCCATGGTTTCGAGTTCCTTAAGACGGGCAACGCGCTTTTCGATGGTCTTAAAGTTCGTGAGCATACCGCCCAACCAACGCTCGTTCACATAGAACATACCGGCGCGAAGGGCTTCTTCCTTCACGGAGTCGGCGGCTTGCTTTTTCGTGCCGACAAACAAGACGCTCTTGCCGGACTCGGCGATTTCGCGCATGAAGTTGTAAGCCTCGTCAACTTTACGCACGGTCTTTTGCAAGTCGATGATGTAAATGCCGTTGCGCTCGGTGAAGATGTATTTTGCCATCTTCGGGTTCCAGCGACGGGTTTGGTGTCCGAAATGGACGCCCGCCTCCAAAAGCTGTTTCATGGAAATGACTGCCATTAAAAAAACCTCCCGTTAATACGTCGGCTCGCTTTCGGCTGCGTCACCGCCGTCTGCGGCACGGGCAACCTTGTCCGAAGACCTCGCAAGCCTGTTTTCTTCCCGCCCACGAGAGCATACCCCGTGAGCATAAGTGCGATTATAACACATAGTGACGCTTGGCACAAATAATTTTTCACGCCGACAAACAAACATCACGTTTTTCGGGCATAGATGCCAAACAACGGGGCATCGTCAAAGCGAAGATTTTCGTCGCGGCATACTCTTTGGGCAACATCGTCGTCATATTGCACGGCAAACCCCAAACCGGCCAAATATGCGGCGTCCCATGTGGGGCGGCGATGCGTGCTTATCCGGAGCCTGTCTTTTATGTCGTTGCACTCGCGGATAAGTTCTTGGCGGATATTGGCATGAACGTCATTTTTGTCGTCCTTTTTAATGAATGTTGCTTCGCCGCGATCCGCATCAAAATTCAGCAACATTCCTTGCGGCTTTAAGATGCGGCGCCATTCCCGGTACGCCGCCATAACGTCGGGGAGCGTCCAAGTGAGGTTGCGGCTTATTACCGCGTCGAAGGCCTCGTCGGCAAACTCCGTAGCTTGGGCATTCATCTTCCGCAAAACGGCGCGGCAACCGAACAGCGACAGATTCTTTTGCGCTTGCGCCAACATTTTTTCCGACATATCAATGCCCGTGACTTCATGCCCGGCTTGGGCAAGCAATACGGCGAAAAATCCGGCGCCGGTGCCAATATCAAGTATTTTCAGCTTTTGCTCATGCGGCAGATGTTCCGTCAACAACTCGCGCCACAAACGGGCATTGGCGCCGGTCAATTCCCGGCGGCGAACGCTGGCAAAATCCTCGCTGCGAGTGTCCCAATAGCGTTCGATTCGCTTTGTTAAATCGGCGGTGTCGTCATAAATGTCGGTGTTCGCCAGTGGCATCATGTTCCCTCCGTAACGGGCGGCGTCATCACCAAAGCCGCCGCCGCAAGTTCTTTCGTCCGGGGCGATTTTGCCCCGTAAATAATTTGTTGCGTAGTTCCTTCTTCGACAATCTTTCCGTTGTGCATTACGATTACCCGTTCGGCAATCCGCGTCAGCAACGCCAAATCATGCGTGATAAAGAGACAGGCTATTTGTTGCTCAAAGCAAAGGCGCCGCAGAAGGTCGATTGTTTTTGCCGCCACCGTCATATCCAAAGCGCTGGTGGCCTCGTCGCAAATCAGGAGCTTAGGGGATATGGCGACGGCGCGGGCTATGGCGGCGCGTTGACATTGGCCGCCGCTTAATTCATGGGGATAACGATCGGCAAAGGAAGGCGAAAGGCCAACCTCGGCCAACAAACAGCGGGTGCGTTCCTCCGTTTGCTTTCTGCCGAGTTCCGGGCGCAGGTTGCGCAAGGGTTCGGCAACGCTCCACCCGATTGTCTTGCGCGGGTCGAAGGATTCTTCCGGCATTTGAAAAATCATTTGCATATTGGCATAAACGGTGCGAAGAGCGGCGCCTTTGGCATACGTTATGTCCCGGCCGCAAAGGAAAATCTGCCCGCTGTCGGGAGCGATAAATCCGGCGATTATTTTGGCAAGCGTGCTTTTCCCGCAACCGCTTTGGCCGACGATGCCGACACATTCTCCGGCATCGACGGCAAAGCTGACGTCATCCGTTGCAACGTATTTTTCAGACTTTGCAACAAAAACTTTTTTCAGGTTCCTTACTTCCAGAATATGTTCCATAACTTTATCTTTCATACGGCAAAGGCTTCATAACGCCCGGCACGGTTCACAGGCGCAAGCCCGGAACCGCCGCGATAAGTTCTTTGGTGTATTGCGCTTGCGGCCGACGAAAAATCTGCTCCTTCGCGCCATACTCCACCGGTTCGCCGTCGCGCATAACGAGGATATTATCCGCCATGTACCAAGCGACGCCCATGTTATGCGTAACAATGACAATGGCGATATTTTGCTGCCGTCGCAGTTCCATAAGTTCTTTGACGACGCTTAACTGCGTCACCGTGTCCAATGCCGACGTCGGTTCGTCGGCCAGCAACAATGCCGGCTTTAGAATAACCGCCGCCAAAATCCCGGCGCGTTGTCCCATCCCGCCCGACAGTCGGAAAGGAAATTCGTTCAAAACGGTTTCGGGCAGGTTTATGCGCTTCATGACGGCTTTGCTTTGCGCTGTAAATTCTTCGCGGCTCCAATCCGTATGTTCCCGCACGCTTTCGTAAATTTGTTCGCCGATGGTGCGAATCGGACAAAAGGACGCTCCCGCATTTTGAAAAATCATGGCTACGGTCGAGCCGGCAATTTCCCGGCGTCGTTCGGCGGGCGAAAGGCGGTAAATGTCCCGCCCGTACAGCATGATGCGTCCGCCGCTTACCCTGCCGCCGCTTCCGAGCAATCCCTGGGCGGCTTTTAGGACGGTGCTTTTCCCGCTGCCGGATTCTCCGACGATGGCAAGAATTTCGCCGCAACGCACGCTAAAGCTCACGGAACGCACAACGGTTTGTCCGTTGTATGCAACCGACAGATTTTGTACGGCAAAAAAAGTCTCCTTGTTCATAAAAGTTCTCAGCTATTCGCTTTTTTTAATTCCGGGCGAATTTCATAATAATCGGAAGGGTGCGCCGTAAAGCCTTCAATGTTCGGCTTCATCACAAAAGTCATGCGCAGGTGCGATGCGTAAAACAAAGCGCAGTCATCCAATATTTGCTGGCTCATCTTTATCGCCAAAGCGGAACGGGCAGCGGCTCCGTAAGTGTTATGCAATTCGCGTTCCATCGCCGCGATTTGCGGGCTGTCATAAAAGCCGGCGTTATCCACGGCTCCGGGGACAATATGGCCGGTGAAATAATATTCCGGATCGCCGGTGGGCGCCGTAACGATGGCTTTGGCGAAAATGTCATAGTCGCCGTTTTTCAGGAAGGCTTTGTAATTGTCGGTGGCATTGACGTTCAGTTTGATGCCGATTTTACTCAAACTAAACTGCACCGCCTCGGCCAAAAGCGGCAACTCTTGGCGCGACGTATACGTCAAATAATTAAGCTCTAAATTTTTTCCGTCCTTATCAACATAGCCGTCGCCATCGGTATCGCTGTACCCGGCTTCGGCCAAAAGTTTTTTGGCGCCGCCAAGATCATACGGCACGGCTCGAACAGTTTCATCACCGAAAGGAAGGGCGGCGGGGAAGGGGCCTACGGCCGGTGTCCCGTTGCCGGAAAGCAACACTTTGGTAAAGGCCTCCTTGTCAACGGCCATTGATATGGCTTGGCGAATTCGGCGGTCTTGAAGTTCCGGCGTTTTATAGTTGAAGGCCGCTTGATAAACGCGGCTGGTGTCGGTTTGGCTGAGTTTATATTTGGCTTCGTCTTGCTTGAACAATTCCAAACTTGAATAGGGCAGTCCTTGCGCGGCGTCAAGTTCGCCGTTTTGCATGGCCATGGTCAGCGTATCGCCGTCGGGGATGCTTTTCACGATTATTTTGTCCAAACTCGGCTTCACTTCGCCCCAATAATTTTCGTTGCGCACGAGATCAATTTGCGTGTCCGTCACCTTCACCGCCTTGTAAGGGCCGGTGCCGACAACAATGCGGTCGTGTTCGCCCGCTTCTACGTCAATTATGCACCCGTAAGGATCGGAAAGATAATTGAGCAACGCCGGGACTTTTTCGGAAGAATGAATCGTCACGGTTTGCCCGTCGGCGGTTACGGAGTCGATTTTCAGATCCTTCGGAGCGCGATCGTGTTTGGCAAGGAGATCTTCCAAACAGGCTTTCACCGCAGCGCCGGTTACTTTGTTGCCGTTGGAGAACACCGCATTGTCTTTTACGGTAATTTTTACCGTGTACTCGTCCGTTTGCTCAAAACCCTCGGCCAGCCACGGCACAAGGCGCATATTTTCGTCAAAACGGAACAGCGTTTCGCCGATGCCGTAACGAATGGTACTCCAACCAACATAGGATTCATGCGGATTCGTTCCGGCATTTTCCATGGCCGTGCCGTATGCGACGGTGCCGTAAACAAATGTGTTTTCTTCGGCGGTCTTGTGGCCGTTGCCGCATCCGGCAACGGCGGCGGCAACAAACAGCGCCGTAGCGGCGGCGATTATGTGTTTCTTGTTCATGATGTTCCTCCCCTAATAATTATCATACTTGTCGCGGATCCATGACGTCGCGAAGTTTATCGCCCAAGAGATTAAACACCGCCACGGTCAAAAATATTGCCGTACCCGGGGCAAGGATTACCCAAGGCGCGGTTTGGAGCATACTGCGGCCATTGTTCATCATCGCTCCCCACTCGGCCGTCGGCGGCATGGCGCCAAGCCCCAAAAACGAAAGCCCCGCCAGCTCCATGATAATCGTGCCGATGTCAAGCGTTGCCGTGACCAGAACCGGCCCCATGACGTTCGGCAACACATGGTGCCAAAGCACGGAGGCGGAGCTTGCGCCGGACATTTGCGCCGCTTGTATGTACGGCACTTCCGCGTTCACGGACAATACAAGCCCGCGGACAATCCG
>CAJORE010000070.1 GCA_905236595.1 uncultured Selenomonadaceae bacterium
CCCCTCGCCGGCTCCATGATATGATTAAAAATGATATGCGTCCCGCTTTTGCGGGACGCTTTTTGATTGCAATATTGGGCGTTAAATCAGCATATTGACGGCAACAGTTGCTTGCTCACACGGTGTTGCGGCTCGATCCGACAGGGTTTGCTGTCGTTGTTTTGCTTCTTCGATTAGTTTTTTTACCTTTTTCACTTCCGCTTCGTCACACATATTTTTTTGCAGGCCGTCCTCTACTTGCTCCAAGTCGATTTGCAAAAGCCGCAAAACTTCTTCGATATTGTCTTTGGTGGCCGCCGCCGCAATTTGCCGCCGTCGTTTATCCTCATTAACGGATACGGTACTTTTTGAGGAAATCATTACGGCGTTGCCGTCATCGTCTATTTTTATTTCCATGTGCTGTATGCCCAAACCATTGTTTTTGGCCGCTTGCATGGTTTCATCGGCGACGGCAAGACAGTCAAACAGCCGTTGCCGTTCTTTGTCATCGTCAACGCATTTTTGCAGATATTTTGCGGAAATATTTGCCTTGCCCGCTTGTACCGTCGTATAATTTTGGCGTAGATAATCCGTAAGCTCCCTGGTCGAACGAATTTTCGTTTTATCGTTTGCGGGTGTTGCAGTAGCCGAACTTTTGGTAATTGACGGATAACGGTATGCGTTTTTTGCGATGTAAGCTTCGCTTGGTTTTATGGGCATAATTGTCGCCTCCCTTGGGAATTTATGTCGGTAAGTTTTCAATATCGCACAGGATTGAAATTTCCGTGTGTTTTTTGTCGAGGCCGCTTTGTTATGTCGCGTTCCTTCCCTTTGCCCGGAAGTGTTTTGGGAAGGTTGCCGATTTATTTTGCGCCATGCCTTGCTATTTTTCGGTACGCTTCAATAGCATGACCGTCAAACAAAATTGCGGATGTTTGCCGGGTTCTGTTGAATCATTTTTCCCGATAATCTCAACATCGACGGCTCCCCGATATTTTTCCGCCGTGCGGCTGATGTTCAAAAGTCCGATGCCGTGAAATTCCGCCTCGGCTTTGATGGTGGCGGGCAAGTCGCTGCCTTGGTGCCAAAGAATGTTGCCGTCAAAATCGTTTATTACCTCCGTGAAAAACAGATTGCCGCGCTCGTAAGAACGAACCTTTATCCACCGTTGGCCGGTAAGTTTTTCGCAGGCTTCGGCGGCGTTTTGCAGGGCATTGTTCAAAATTACGCTGATGTCGTACACGTCAATCGCCTGAACGGCGGGGAAGCGGAAATCGGCGGCGAAGGAGATGCCCGCCCCTTTGGCGTGTTGCCGCGCCTTGTGAATTATTATGTCCGTTATGGGGTTGCCCGTATTTTCCGCGACGTCAAGCCGCTTGGTAACTTGGTGCAAATTGTCCAAATAACCGTCAAGTTCCGAATTTTCGCCGATGCGATTTTTGACAAAGGCGGCGATGTTGGCGATGTGGCCGGCCAAGTCGTGGCGAAGGCCGCGCATATCTTTGTATACCGCGCTAAGTTCCGTTGTTTGTCGTCTTATGTCGGCAATGCTGTTTTCCAGCAACAGACGCTTTCGTTCTTCGTTTTTGTAGCGAACAAGCCCGCGAAACAGCATGACCGTCGTTACGATTATGCACAGCATAAACACGCTGACTGTCGGCAATAAAATCAATGTTTCCGGCACGCGCTCATATATGAGGGTTACGGCGTTGTTATCGTTTGAATAGGCCATAAGACGCATTGTAAAATTAAGACACAGAACCGTAATGCACGGAAATATGAGGTACAGGCTCTCGCGCATTTTGAGTTCGTCGGTCATGCCGATGAAATATTTGGCGATGAGCCGCAAATACAAGATAAAAATACATAATTGCACGGCGCGGCAAAAACAAATTACCGTCCAAAGAATGATGTTGTTTAGCGTCGTCATATTCGCCATAACCGTTGCGGCAGACTGCGGATTTTGCATGACGGCGTGTTCCGCCAAATTTGCCCACAGCGGGCCCCACAGGCTTAATATTGCGTGAGACAACGGACTGGCAATGAAACGCAAAATCTCAAAGCCGGCGATGAAACTTGTCAAGATGAAGGCCTGGCGCGGCCGGTCTTTGACGAAGAACCGGCATTGCAGAAAAGTCAGCAGGCACAAATAGAATACTATTCGCATAAAGCGCCCGCCGACGGAGCCTGTGTCAACCGTTTGCCCGTATAAAAGATGCCCTGCCGCATAAAGGAGAACCCATAGCGTCAATGCCCGGCGGCGCACGGTGTATTTGCCGGACAAAAAATGCTCCGAATAGCGAAAACTTAATGCGCCGTTAGCCAAAGCCATGGCAAAATCGACGGCGAACTCCGCATCAAACATTGACGGCACCGCCGGCTTTGGCGTAACGCAAATATGCTTTGACGAAGGCCGTATATTTTTTCGTCGCCAAAAGTATTCGTTCGCCGTTCGTAAGCTCGATTTCGCCGTGGCGATACGCCGTGACGTGGGCAAAATTTACCAGAAAGCAACGATGGGTGCGAAAAAAATCTTCTTTGGCCGCCAGCGCATATTCTTCCATTGTCCCCGTTACCGTAATGCGTTCGGTGGCGGTGTGAACGATTACGCGCTTGTCGTTGCTTTCGACGAACAGCACATCCCGCAGAAATATTTTGCGCGTAAGGGTTGTCCAATTATGGCAATCATGGATTTTCAACAGGACGAATTTTTCGTGTTGCCTGTTTAAGTGCGTTGCTTCGGCTAGGCTTAATTTTAAGCAGGAGGACAAATTTTCCCGAGTGATGGGCTTTGACAGGTAATGAAACGGTTGCAGATCGCAAATTTCTTCGATGTATTCGCGTATGTAACCGGTCACAAAGACGATAACGGGGCGTCTATCCTTCG
>CAJORE010000071.1 GCA_905236595.1 uncultured Selenomonadaceae bacterium
CTTAAAATTCATTTTTGTGGGACGGATCGCAGTTTGTTCGGTTTTGTCCAAAACCGGTTACGGACGTTTCGGTCGGTCTTTTTCTTGAATTTTGGTTCGGACGGGGGTACAATGCAATCAACCTCAAACACAATCATAAACGAAAGGACATGACCATGAAAAAAGCAATTCATTTCGGCGCGGGCAATATCGGACGCGGTTTTATCGGACAGCTTTTGGCGGCGTCCGGCTACGAGATAACCTTTGTGGACGTGGCGGCGGCGTTGGTTGATGACATCAACGCCCTTAAGAAATACAATATAGAAATCGTCGGCGACAACCCCCAACGTATTTTGGTGGAGAACGTCAGCGCCATCAACAGCGACAAGGATCCCGACAAACTCTATGAAGCCATTGCCGCCGCCGACATCGTAACCACGGCCATCGGCCCCAACATTTTGAAGTTTATCGCTCCCAACATCGCCAAAGGGTTGACGTTGCGCTTAAAGGCCAACACCGCGCCGCTCAATATCATCGCTTGCGAAAACATGGTCGGCGGCTCCACCGTACTCAAAAACTTTGTTTACGAAGCGTTGGACGACGAAACAAAAGCCTTGGCCGATAAATACATAGGCTTTCCCGATGCGGCGGTCGATCGGATTGTGCCGCTGCAGAAGAACGACGAAAAATTGTTGGTGAAGGTCGAGCCGTATTGCGAATGGGATGTGGACGCCACGGCGGTCAAAGGCGAAAAACCGGCCATTGACGGCCTTACCTACGTCGATAATTTGAAAGCCTACATCGAGCGCAAATTGTTCACCGTCAACACGGGTCACGCCAGCATCGCTTATGTTGCCTATCAAAAAGGCATCAAGGACATAGCTTCCGCCATGAATGACGAAGCGGTTGTGCAAGCGGCACGGGACGTTTGGGCGGAAACCGGCGCATTGTTGGTTGCCAAATACGGCTTTGACGAAGAGAAACACGCCGCTTATATAAAGACCACGGAGAGCCGCTTTAAGAATCCGCATTTGTCCGACGAAGTGACCCGCGTGGCACGCGGCCCCAAGCGTAAACTCGGCGCGGCCGATCGTCTCGTCTCGCCGGCCGTCCAACTGACGGAGCGCGGCAAGTCCTGCACGGCGTTGGCCAAGATTATCGCCGCCGCGCTGAAATTTGATTTTGCGGGTGATTCCGAAGCCCAAGAGGTGCAAGCTTACATAAAGGAACAGGGCATCGAAAACGCCGTTACGCATTTTACGGAAATAAGCAAAGACAGCGCTTTGTTCGCCGAGATTTTGCGCGCCTACAACGCTTGAACTCGTTTGGTTTGTATCCCCCCCCCTTTTTTCCATGACATAAGGGTTCTTTGAAAAACCTATATGTCGAAAGCCGCCCTTGTTTCGGGCGGCTTTTTCGTATATAATCCGTTTTGGGTCGAAGCGGATAATTTTTTTTGGGCATGATATTTTCATACAATCATCATCGACCGCCCGTAAACCGGAGGAATCATAATGAATGCCAAAGAATTGTTAGCAAAAGTCGATCATACGCTTCTTAAACCGACGGCTACTTGGGAGGAAATCGACAACGTCGCCAACGAAGCCGAGCAATACGGTACGGCAACCGTCGTGGTGCCGTCGTCTTTCGTGCGAGACATAAGCCACTCTTACCATGATATGGTGCGTATATGCACCGTGGTGGGGTTCCCCTTGGGGAATACGTCAACGACGGCGAAAATGGCCGAAACGGCCGCCGCACTTTCCGACGGTGCGGCGGAGATTGATATGGTCATAAACATCGGCGCCTTAAAGGGCGGCGATACGAATTTTGTGACGGAGGAAATTCGTCAACTGAAACATTTGTGCGGCGAGCGCATATTAAAAGTCATCGTCGAGACGTGTTTCCTTACCGAGGACGAAAAAATTGCCGCGTGCCGGTGCGTGAAGGACGCCCATGCCGATTTCATCAAAACATCGACGGGCTTTGGCACCGGCGGTGCCACTCTTGAGGACATCGAACTGTTTAAGCAACATATCGGAAAAAAAGTTAAAATCAAAGCGGCGGGCGGCATCCGTACCCGTGAGGACATGGAAGCTTTCATTGCCGCCGGTTGCGATCGCTTGGGTATGAGCAGCGCCATAAAAATTTTGCAAGACGAGTTGTGACAGATAAGTGAAGGGGGACGGAACAATGGAACGTGAAGAATTGTTTGGCGGCGACACGGCGGACTTAAACGCCAAAGCGCCGGTCGCCGACGGCGAAGCAATCCGCAGCGCCGACGCCGAACCGATGGAGTTTACTCTTGAAAACGACAAGCTTCGTATTGTCGTCAGCCGTCACGGAGCGGAGATGCGCCGCTTGACGGAAAAAGCCGACGGTACGGA
>CAJORE010000072.1 GCA_905236595.1 uncultured Selenomonadaceae bacterium
TAAAATTCCCGGCCAAAAATCTCTTGCCTTTCGCGGCAATATATGTTATCATACGAAATGTTGTGGCGCCTTCGTCAAGCGGTTAAGACACCGCCCTCTCACGGCGGGTTCAAGGGTTCGAATCCCTTAGGCGTCACCAATGAATTTGTCGGCGGACGTGTTGCCTTTTCGGCGGCACGTCCGCTTGTTGCTTTTTTGCCCCTTGAGCGGCAAAGCAACGCTGTATGCACCACACTTTCCATAACAAGGAGATGTCATTTTTGACCGAAACATTCTTTGTCGGCAGCCAAAACGATTTGAAGCTTACGTTGCTTGCCCCCGTCATCTGCGCGGTGTTCCGTCTGATTTTTATCCTCGCTTTCGGCCCGAAAAAAACGCCGCAGGGGGAATGGCGCAAATGGTTCCATTGTTTCAGCTACGGTTTTTGGTGGGGCATGGACTTTAATGCTTACGTCTTTCTCTTTTCGTGGGTTCTGGTGACGATACCCGCCGTATTCATTCCCGAGTACCGCCCTTTAGGCGATACTGTCCGCATCGTCGGCATAACCGTCTACGCCGCAGTGTTATACACGGCTTTTGCGGGAAAGATGATTTTCTACTTTCATTTTCACGACATATACAATCAAACCGTTTTTCTCGGCAAAAATGCCGACAAGAAAAATTTGGCCGACATATTTTTCAATCAGAACCACGGCTTGGCAATCCTCGCCGGGTACGTCCCTTTCCTTGCCGCAACGGCTTTCGTTGCCGACCGCCTGTTGCAGTTGCCGACCTTGGCGGTGCCGGCCTTGGCGTCGTCCATTGAGTACGGCTTGTTTAACTTCGCGGTTTTTGCCCTCTCCGTTACCCTCTTTTATTGGCTTCGCTACGGCGGCACCCTCAACCACCGCAACAAACGGGAATGGGACGAAGTGCCGCCCGACGTCAAAGGCGACATTTTCCTCGCCAAAGCCACCATTGACGATCTCATTGCTTTGGAGAACATAAAGAAGCATGGCCGCCCCCAATTCCTCCTGCATACGGACGAAGAATCGCGACAGGTGTTCGCCCCCGTTCTTCCGTCACCGGCCTCTTTTACCGACGGCGACAATCCCCTTTTGCAATTTCGCCGCACCGCCCAAGGCGCACTTATCAAGCGTCCCTCCCATATTTTCCTGCTCTTTGGCGAAAGCTACGCTCAGGCTCCTTTTGATTCCATATACGAGAATTTGCACATCGTCGATAACGGGCGCAAGTTTCGCAAAGACAGCGGCGCCATCGTCTTTGACAACTTCCTCTCCGGCGGCACCCTGTCCCAAACTTCCATCGTCAGCCTGCTGTCCGGCATCTTCGACATGAATTTGGAGCTGAACGAAAACAAATCCTTTTGGCTCGGCAACGTGCCGACGGCGCTTGCCGCCCAACTGAAAAAATTAGGCTACCGCACGAGTTTTTGGTACGGCGGCAGTTTATCATGGGGAAGCTTGGAAAATTACGTCCCCGCCACGGGTTTTGACACCTTGCACGACGGACTTCGCATTTGTCCGCCGAATTCGCCGCGCACTTGGCTCGGCGTCTACGACCATATTTTCCTCGAAAACGCGGCGCGAATCATCGAGGAGGATAAAGACGAAACGCCGATTTTCCACTTCATCTACACCACGTCCAACCACGGCCCTTATAACATTCCGGTCGAAAAATACGGTTTTCGCCGCGAAACCTGCCTGCCGGATCTGCCGGACGCCATTCTTAAAGACAAGGGGTGCTTGCGCCGTTTTGCCTGTTGGTATTATACCGACAAAGCCTTGATTGATTTCGCCCGCGCCATGCGCCGCCTATACCCGGACAGCCTGTTTATTTTGACGGGCGATCATGCGGCATCGGTTATCCCCTTCGGCAACGGCATCATTCCCCGCACCGAACCGACCTTGCGCGAAAAATTTTTGACGTCCTTTGCCATAGCCCATCCGGAGCTTGACCGCGCCATGTTCGCCAACAATCGCATCGGCGCACACATGAACATTTTGCCGACGCTTATGGAGCTTATTGCCCCCGCCGGATTTACTTATTATTCGCTGTTCCCTTCACTGACGACGCCCATAAATTTGGCGATTGCCCCTCATTGTTGGCTCGACAACGAAACAATCGGCGACTATGCCGACATGATTGCCCAACCGCTCACCGTCTCCGCCGACAACCTGCCGACGCAAATGAACGAACGCCGTTACGGCGAGTATCGCGACGCTTATGCGGAGCTTACGGGCTATATGGTTCGTCACCCGGAGCTTTTAACCCCCGTCGGCAAACAGGCGAACCGATAAAACGCATTTCCTCCGGCCGATTTTGGCATCTTCGGTGCAGGCATCGGATATTGATGGGCGTCGTTGCAAAAAAAATTTCGGCGGCGACGAAAGGCGGCAGGAATTTTTCGTCGGACGGCGAATAGGAGCGACGTAAAACAGTTTGACGTGTGTACGCCGACTTTGTAGTTACGCCGGGCGCTACTTGTCTTTGCTTTGTTCGGGGTATCGCCGATTCGGCGCGATACGCCCCACCGGCAAGGACATTTGTACGTTGGCCCTTTAATAAATTTATACGGGAGTGACCGAGATGGCAAAAATCAGAATCCACAACATGATGTTCTATGGTTTCCATGGCACTTATGAGTATGAGCGCGAACAAGGGCAAAAATTCTTCATCGACGTCGAAATCAATTTTGACGAAGAAAAAGCGGTGCAGACCGACAATATCGACGATGATGTGGACGCCGCCGTCGTCTATGACTTGGTGAAGGACGCCACGGAAAACAAACGTTTCCAGTTGCTGACCGCATTATCCGCGCATATCGGCGACAAACTTTTGAAGAAGTACCCGCATTTTACGTCCGTAACGGCGAAAATTCGCAAACCTTCCGTACCCATCGCCGGCCCCATTGATTACGTCGAAGTCGAAACCACGCGGGTTCGCAAGTAATTTTACGCAGATAAATTCGATCGCGACGATTCGCGGCGGTTCTGCGGCGAAAGCTCCTTTATCGAACAGGCTGTAAGAACCACTCGCAAGCAAGGCGGGTGGTTTTTTGCTAAAGGGCAATGGGGCAATGTTTCCATGACAAAAACGAAAGCGGGGTTGCCGATGAACGGAAAAAAAGCCCTGGTTGTCGTCGATATGCAAAATGATTTTATCGACGGCGCATTAGGCACGAAAGAGGCGCAAGCCATGCTCCCGCGCCTGACGGAAAAATTACGGCGCGTTACGCAAACTTCGCCGGAAGTTGATGTGTTCTTCACCATGGATACCCATGGTGAAGATTACCTGTCAACGCAGGAAGGCAAAAATTTGCCCGTTGTCCATTGCGTAAAGGGAACACCGGGGCATGAGCTTGCTCCCGCCCTTAGGGAGTATGCGGCAAAAGCCAAAGCCATCGTCGAAAAAGGCGCTTTCGGTTCGCCAAAGCTTGCCGAGTTGTTGGCCGATTACGACGAAGCGGAGTTAATGGGACTTTGCACCGATATATGTGTAATTGCCAACGCCATGTTGCTGAAGTCCTTTTGCCCCGAAATGAAAATTGCGGTTGACGCCGGCTGTTCGGCGGGCGTTACCCCCGAAAGCCACCAAAATGCGTTGGCGGCGATGAAAATGTGTCAAATACAAATAATCTAAGGGCATCTCGAAAAACTAAAAACATTCGGGGGGGCAGGGGGCAAAGTCCCTTGTGTGGTTGGGCGTAGCCCAAAAAAGATAGTTTTTAGAGATTCCCCTAAGTTATTACGCCGAAAAAATTTGGCTGATTAAATGCGGTGCGATGGTTTTTCCATAAAATTTATCCATGAACAATTATTGGGTCGTACCGGCGAGAGGCGGGATTTACCGTGCATAAGGCACGCTTTGACGAACGATTGGATTTCGTCATAGCCCAAGCCGTGCAACGACTGTCCGAGAGGATTAAACTCGCTTATTTTCGCGGCGATTTAACGGAATATTTATTGCGCATCGGGCTTTTGGATGCGCTGCCGGGAGGACGTTTGCCACAAGCGGATCTTTCGACGACGGTCAAAAAGTTACAGGGCATTTTGGCTAGGCGTATCAAAAGAGCACGACAAAAAGGTTATCTGAAAGATTATTTGCGGCAAATTAACATGACGGATTTGTTGCTTTCCAAAAAACGCGTCCGCACGGTACGCTTGTGGGCGTTGCCGGGCGGCAACAACCGGCCGCCAACGAAGAGCGACGGGAGCGACAAGCCGCATTTGACCGTCGTAAAATAGGCGGTTGAAATTTAGGAAACACTGCATAATTCGTCCGCACACAGCTCCTACACATAAACGGTTGTCGGCGGGTTGCGCCCGACAGCCAATTCATTCGGGAGGATTTTGATGAACGTTAATGTCAAAGAAGGGTTCATTACCGGCAAAGGGTTAAAATTCGGCATCGTGGTATCGCGGTTCAACGAGTTTATCACGGGCAAACTTTTGACGGGAGCGCTTGATACGTTTCACCGTCACGAAACGTCCGACGAAAATATCACCGTGGCCTGGGTGCCGGGCGCCTTTGAAATTCCGTTGGCGGCGAAGAAAATGGCCGAAAGCGGCAAATTTGATGCGGTGCTGTGCTTGGGCGCCGTCATTCGCGGCTCCACCAGCCATTACGATTACGTTTGCAACGAAGTCTCCAAAGGCGTGGCCGCAGTAGGTATGCAAACGGGTGTGCCGACTATTTTCGGCGTTGTTACCACGGAAAACATCGAGCAAGCCATCGAACGCGCCGGAACCAAGGCCGGCAACAAGGGTTCGGACGGCGCCGTCGCCGCCATGGAGATGGCTAATTTGTTGCGGCAACTTTGACAAAAAAAATCCCCCGTTTCATGCGGGGGATTAGTGTTATGAAGAAACTCCGGAAGAACCTTAAACGGTAAGCGACAACTTGGTTCATGCTTATCTTTGGACGACAAAGGCCAATGCAACAGCCAAAATCGTTGGCCGCAACTTAA
>CAJORE010000073.1 GCA_905236595.1 uncultured Selenomonadaceae bacterium
ACTTCGTGAGCCGTCAGTACGGTGAATCCCTTGTCTATCAGCCGCTTGTAACAAAGACGGGTAAATAGCGTGTTTTGAAAGACCCCCCCCGCCAATGCAACGGTACCCGATCCACCCGTGACCAATCGCGCCTTAACGGCGGCTTGCGCCACGAGATCGGCCAAAACGACATGAAAGCGGTACGCCAAAAAATTCACGTCCTCGCCCTGCAGACGTCGTTCCATAATATCCTTAAATAACCGCCCCGTCGGCAAATGAAATGTTTGCCTGCGGGGCGGTTCGTCGTCGGTTACCGAACAATCACTCGGCCAAACAGCGACGCAACCCGCTTTGGCGTATTCCTTGGCGGCATACATCAGACGCATAGCCGCTTCGCCCTCAAACGTCGAGCGTCGGCAAAAGCCCAAAAGCGCACTTACCGCATCAAACAACCTGCCAACGCTGGTTGAGGCTACGCCCTTATAATCCATTAAGAAGAACTGAGCCTGTTGTTCCTTGGCGTCGGCCAAACCCAACGCATCGGCAAGTTGCGCCGTTTGCCTGCGATCTGCACTTACGGCATCCAATAGCGATAACGCCGACCGCCATGCGTCACTTGCCGCCGCATCACCGCCGGCTTCGACAAACGGCTCAATGCTCGCCAAACGACGAAAACCGCCGAAGTCGCAAAACAGGACTTCGCCGCCCCAAATCGTATTATCCGCGCCGTAGCCCGTGCCGTCAAAAGCAAAGCCGATAACTTGCCCGGCGAAATCGTTTTCCGCCATAACCGCCAATACATGCGCAAAATGATGCTGGACAAGTATCGTCGGCAGTCCCGTCTTATACGCCGCTTTTTGCGTTTGATACAAGGGATGCATATCGCAGGCGACCTTCGTCGGCTTTATGTCCAACAGCTTGCTCATAAGCGCGACGGAATCGTCTTGGACGGCCAATGAGCGCAAGTCTGCCATATCGCCGATATAAGGCGAAAGGTAAAAAAAATTGTCCTTTGCTAAACAAAAGCTATTTTTCAAATCGCCGCCCATAGCCAAAATCTGTCCGTGCAACGATTCGGCGGAAATCTTTACGGGCAACGGCGCAAATCCGCGACTGCGCCGAATCATATACGGCCTATCAAAAAGCCAATCCGTTACCGAATCGTCAGAGCGCAATCTTATCGGGCGATTATGCGACAAAACGACATCGGCAAAGTCGCCCAAAAATTCCGTCGCCTCATCATCGGTGCGACATATCGGCGCCCCTTTGACATTGCCGCTCGTCATAACCAGCATATCGGGGACAACGGCATCATCGCCGGGATAATCAAACAATAACAGGTGTAACGGTGCATAAGGAAGCATAACGCCCACCGTATCACTATGCGGCGCGACGGCGAGCGCAAGAGTCGTGGACAACCTTTTGGGCAAGAGCACAATCGGCTTTTGGTGTCCATCCAAAAGCGCCGCTTGCGCCGCATCAACCTTACACTCCCGGCGAACAACGGTGATATTTTTCATCATCACCGCCAACGGCTTAAACGGGCGTTGTTTTAGACGCCTTAGCCGCGCAACGGCCTGTTCGTCAGTCGCGGCGGTTGCCAAATGAAAACCGCCGATTCCCTTTACCGCGACGATACCTCCCGACGCCAAAACGTGCCGTGCGGCAATGATGGCATCTTTCCCCCGCACGTCCGTCCCCAGCAAATACACAAAAGGGCCGCAATCGGGGCAACAGACCGGTTGCGCGTCATAACGGCGACTTGCGGGATTTTCATATTCGGCGCGACACTTTTCGCACAGGGGAAAATCCTTCATAACCGTAAACGGACGATCATAAGGAACGCCTTCAATAATCGTCAAACGCGGGCCACATTCCGTACAATTTATGAAGGGGTGCAAGTAACGCCGATTGGCGGGATCAAATAATTCGCGGCGGCATTTTTCGCACACGGCTATATCCGGCGGCACCAATACGGCGTTATCTTGCTTGTCGGCCACGCTGCTTTTTATTATCGCAAAATCCGTAAAATCATCGTCGCCATCGGCAATCTCTTGCGTTACGATGTTGTCCACTACGGCGCGAGGCGGCGCCTCATTTTTTATGCCCGCAACAAATGCGGACAAATTATCGCCCTGTGCCACTATTTCCACATAGGCGCCGCAATTTTTGACCGTACCGCGAATGTTCAAGCGAGCGGCCAAGCGCGCCACAAACGGACGAAATCCCACGCTTTGCACAATGCCGTACACCTTTATGTTCAGCAAAATTTTCTCCTCATTGATTCCGACTGTTTTGTTCCTCAATCAGCGCCAATTTTTTTTTCCGCGATAATTTTTTAAGCGCCGCCTCACGTTTCATGGCGGCGCTTTTATCCGAACATATTTCCGTATAAACAACGCAGACGGGGCGTCGCGAACGAGTGTATTTACTCGCCGTACCGTCGTTATGCGCCTTCAAACGGCGTGGCAAATCGTTCGTCCACCCCGTATACAGCGTACCGTCGGCGCATTGTAACATATAGACGACGTTGGCTTTTATAAAGTTTGCGCCGTCCATAGCATACTGCCCCCGGTCATCGGCGCAAAATAATTCACTTATCGTCCGACGACTCGGGAGCATTTTTTATTGTCACTTTTTCCATTACGATTTTTTCCAACGGACGGTCGGCAAAATCCGTCTCACTCTTGCCGATTTTTTGCACCGTATCCATTCCGCTTATAACCTTGCCGAAAACAGCATGTTTACCATCGAGCCACGGTGTTTTTTTGAGCGTAATGAAAAATTGCGAGCCACCGGTATTAGGGCCGGCATTGGCCATGGACAAAATACCCGCGCTGCTGTGCGTCAAATCCTCGGAAAATTCGTCATCAATGGTATAGCCGGGGCCGCCTCGGCCGGTTCCCGTCGGATCGCCGCCCTGGATCATAAAATCATCAATGACGCGATGAAAAATCACCCCGTCATAAAAACCCTTCTGCGCCAAATCAATAAAGTTTTGTGACGTTTTCGGCGCTTTATCGGCAAAAAGTTCGATTTCAATAACGCCTTTGTTTGTTTCGATAACTGCCACGGGATTAGCCATATTTGTCATTTCTCCTTCTTTTTGCTTTTTATGCCCCGCCGCATTGACAGCGGCGAATGCCAACACGGTCAATGCTACGGCAACAATCATTAAAACCTTTTTATTAAGGAATTTCATGAAAAACAATCTCCTCCTCCGGCCGGTTAAATAATGGGATCTTGCGCCTTATCAATCAAAAACGCTAAGGCTTTCCCCCGGTTCTGTAGGCGACCAATGCGGAACCGTCGCGGCACCGACAAAAAAATCCGCCGACGGTTGCCAACGAGGAAAACCAACATTGTGCATAGCAACCAACAAACGCAATTTTGTACGGCGACAAAATTCCCCGGCTCCCCATTCCTGCGCCTTGCCCAAACGGCCATCAATGGGAAAGAATACAACATCAACGGCAATTCCGTCAAGTTTTTTCATTTGCGCCATAAAATTTTCCTTTGCCGCAGCAATATTTTCCGCGCTGTCTTCGCTCCAATGCCACCAATTAAAATCTCCGGCATGAAAAATCGAACGTCCTTTAACACTTACCAAAAAAGACGTGCCAACATCGGTGGAAGAAAAAGTCCGGACGGAAATTTCTTCGTCCGACCAATCAGCATAGTTCGACAAAAACACCGTGCGTTCCGGCGGAAAAAGTTTGCCGCGCTTGGTACGCCTAATTTCCCGACTCATTATGTAGCTCGTTACATGAGGAGCATACGCCAAAATATGCGAATCAAAATGATCGAAGTGCGCATGCGATACAAAAAAATAAAGCCGCGTAAAATCGCCATCGGCGATAACCTTATCGACAATTTCCGACGGGTCGGCATAATCATCAAACACGAGAACCACCCCGTCATGGCGCACCATAAATCCGCTGTTTAACAGATACGTTATTTCCATTGTTTGCTCATTGCTCCCACAAAAAATCCTCCACAACTTCTGTGGAGGATTCTCACAAGATCTTACTGACATCTATGATTTCGTTTACAAAAATTATATGATTCCCAAATCCGGCCACATTCTTGGCACGGCTTTTCATCAAACGCAACCCTTACCAAAAATCATTGCCCGACGAGAACCGCACGACATTCGGCGAAAACACACTTGGCACTTTGCGCGTCAAGTGTATTGCCATCGTCGGCGACTATTGAGATACCGACGGAAGAACCGGCGGTAACACCCATTTTGATAAACGACAAGACGCTGTCGCTGGTACCGACTTTTGCTCCTGCCACCAATTTAATCCTACTGCCGGAATCAGCGGCAATTTGCACCAGTCGCGCCGCTTCCCGAAATCCCAAATTGCATTTTGTCACCGTAAAATATGTATAACCGCCTACGGAAGTCAACACTCCCATATTGGTTACCGTTGGCCTTTCATCGCGGCAACGGTCATCATAAACGAAATCATTTGCAGCAATTCCCTCGCCGTATCCTCTGCCTCCGAACAACACATCATCACATTCGGCGGCCACGGCGCCAAAACTAAGCTTAGTCATGCCGATCACTCCTTTCGATTGGCATCGACAAAGTCGAAACGCGTCGCATTATAAAACGAATCGATCATTTTGTCAAATTTTGCGCAAAACTGCGCCCATAGCCAATCATCGCGCCCCGTCATTGTTGCCGTTGTTGCCGTTCACTCGTTTGGCGGTGACCGTTACGTGTCCTTCCTGCATAATTACATCATCAATTTTTAAGTTAAACGGCAGTTTATCGCTACCGAAAAGGGCAATATCACCGAAGAAATTCCCGATATTGATACGCCCAAAAAGTGATTTTTTCATATTCATGCGCGTCATACGAAAATAAAGAACGCCGCTGTCCTCAACCACGACGCCGTCAACTTGCGCTTCGACCGGTCTGCCGAACATCTTAACCTCGGCTGTCATGGAAATGCGATCGGGAGTTACAGCCACATGTACATTGCTTAACTTGTCAACTTTACGCGACAAAAGTTCCCGAAAATTTTCCTCGGAGAAAATAGCCCTTAAACCAAGTTCATCCGCCTTTTGTAAATTCAGTTCACCGCCGCGCAAAAGATTGACCATATCAATTTTTATCCCCTTGCCGGTCAACGATAACTCCGACGTATATACTTCGCCAAGTTTCGCGTCATGTGCCACGGCGGCAACATCATCGAGATAACCCAAACACATAAGCGCATTTGGTCGCGACGACAACGTCAACTGCACATCGTTGGTAGCGGCCTTATCTTTTATTTCCCGCGTCAACGTTGCCGAAGCTAATTGCGGCACGAAAAATTGCGCCGCTATGAATGAAATCAAAACAAACAGCAAAAAAACTCCCGCCAATTTTTTTTCCATACTCAGCCCTCTTTTTCCTTAAGGAAACGCTGCATAATTCGTCCGCACCCTTGCCGGGTCTTTTTCCGGCATACTGCGTCATTCCTCCTCAGCGTAGCACCAC
>CAJORE010000074.1 GCA_905236595.1 uncultured Selenomonadaceae bacterium
TGGACGTTGAACTTATTACGCCCATCGCCATCGAAAAAGGTTTGCGTTTCGCTATCCGTGAAGGCGGCCACACGGTCGGTGCGGGTCGTGTTACGGAAATCGACGCTTAATTAAAACTACTCTGAACCATACGATTGTTCCGATAAGGGCGACGCATAAAACCGTCGCCCTTATATAAGGAATGTGACGGGCGACGAAAATGTTATGTCGCTTTAGCGGTAAACGTTACAAGTTGTGTGTTTGCCGCGAATAATGCGTTGACACGGCAGATTGCTCGGAGCGGGTTTAAGTTTCGAGGGAACTGCTGCGGAGAATTGTCCAAGCTCAGACTTGGGCGAATTTTTTGGAGGAATTTCTTTGGCAAAGAAGCAAAAGATTCGTATCCGCTTGAAGGCGTACGATCACAAGGCTCTCGACCAAAGCGCGGTTAAAATTGTCGAGACCGCCAAAAAAACGGGAGCAAGGGTCTCAGGCCCCATCCCTCTTCCCACGGAGAAAAACATTTATACGATTTTGCGTTCACCCCATGTGGACAAGGATTCTCGCGAACAGTTTGAAATGCGGACGCACAAACGTCTTATTGATATTTTGCAGCCGACGAACAAAACTGTCGATTCCTTGATGCGTTTGGATCTTCCCGCCGGTGTGGACATTGAAATTAAACTTTGAGCGGGAGGTGGGAACTGATGAAAGCTATTTTAGGCAGAAAAATCGGCATGACGCAGATTTTCACCGAAGAAGGCAAGGTTGTGCCGGTAACGGTTGTCGAGTCCGGTAACAATGTCGTCCTGCGCAGCAAAACGACGGAGAGCGACGGTTATAATGCGGTACAGCTTGGCTTCGGTGAAGTGAAAGAAAAGCACGTCAACAAGCCGATGATGGGTCAATTCAAAAAAGCGGGGGTCGCTCCCGTGAAATTTGTTCGCGAGATGCGCCTGAACGCTCCTACCGAATATAAGGTCGGCGATACCGTCGGCGTTGATATATTTGCGGCGGGCGAATTGGTGGACGTAACCGGCACCAGTAAAGGCAAAGGCTTTGCCGGCGGTATCAAACGTCACAATTTCGCCAGAGGCCCTATGGGACACGGTTCCAAATCCCATCGTGAACCCGGCTCGACGGGCGCGATGATTTCCGGCCCCGGCGGCCGCGTGTTGAAAGGCAAGAACCTTCCCGGCCGCATGGGCGGCGAGAAAGTCACCGTACAACGATTGACGATTGTGCGGGTCGATGCGGAACGAAACCTTATCTTGATTAAAGGTGCCGTTCCCGGGGCAAAAAAGAGTTTTGTGGTAATTAAAGAGACGGTCAAACCGCCCAAGAAAAAACAGTAACGGAAAGGAGGATTGAAAAATGCCTCAAGTTAAGGTTTATGACATGGGCGGCAAAGAAGTCGGCACCATGGACTTAAACGACAATTTTTTTGGTCTTGAAGTAAACGAGAGCCTTTTGCATCAAGCTGTTGTTCTGCAGCTTGCCAGCGAACGCCAAGGAACGCACGCAACGAAAACGCGCGGTTTTGTGCGCGGCGGCGGCAAAAAGCCGTGGCGGCAAAAAGGCACGGGCAGAGCGCGCGCCGGTTCGCGCCGTAGTCCGGTATGGGTCGGCGGCGGCACGGTTTTCGGCCCCCATCCCAGGAAATACGGTTTTTCCATGCCGCGCAAACAGCGCCGCTTGGCTCTTAAATGTGCGCTTTCCGATAAAGTAAAGAGCGGCGATTTCTTGGTTTTGGACAAATTGGAATTCGACGCGCCCAAGACGAAACGGGCAGTGCAACTTTTGAACGATTTTTCCGTGCAGAGCAAGAGCTTGTTTGTTACTCTTGAAAGCGCCGAGAACGTGGAAAAATCCGTGCGTAACATTCCCGGCATGAAAGCAGTCGGCGCCACGGGAATTAACGTCTACGACATCTTGAACCATGATAAGCTCTTTATCACCAAAGATGCCGTGGCACGCGTTGAGGAGGTGTTTGCCTGATGGAAGCGAGAGACATTCTTATCCGTCCGCTTATTACCGAACGGACGACGCAACTTATGGCGGATGGCAAATACACCTTCGTGGTGGCCAAGAAAGCCAATAAAATTGAGATTGCCAAGGCAGTTGCGAAAATTTTTAACGTAAAAGTCGTTGACGTTACCACGGTGAATGTGACCGGCAAGAAAAAGCGGGTCGGCCGCTTCACGGGCAAACGCCCCGATTACAAAAAAGCGGTGGTGAAGCTTGCCGCCGGCGAAAGCATCGAATTCTTTACGGCATAAGGAGGCGCGAAAATGGCTATACAGGGCTTTAAGCCTTATTCCCCCGGCCGTCGTTTTATGACCGTGGCTTCCTTTGACGAAATCACCACGGACAAGCCGGAAAAA
>CAJORE010000075.1 GCA_905236595.1 uncultured Selenomonadaceae bacterium
GCACGGTTAAAATGGGGCAACATAATAAAAACCCGCGAGCTTGAAACGGTACTGTATACCCTTCGCAACCTTGAGGGCATAAAGGCCGTCGGCACACTCTCCCCCGGCGTAAAACAGGGGACAAGCGATCTAACCATCCGCTTGACAAAAGGCAAGGACAATACCTTCGTTATCTATGCGGAAAACTACGGCAGCAAGTCGGCCGGACGCTACCGCTACGGTATGCGCGAAAGCCGACCGAACATTTTCGGCACGGGCGGCAAATTTACTCTCGGTGCGCTCATATCAAACGACGATCAACACAATTACAATTTTTCTTTTTCCCAACCCATAGGCAAGAACGGTACGCAACTCGGCGTCGGCTTTTCCCGCGCCGATTACGAATTGGGAAGCATATTTTCCGCGCTGAACGCCGAAGGACAATCCAGCACCTTCGAGTTATACGGCCAAACACCGCTCCTTTTGACCCGAACAAATACGGTGTCGCTTATCTGCGGTTACAATTACCGTCGGCTCACCGACGAGATGCTAAACGGGCTTATTGTCCAAAAGAAGCACAGTCACGCATTTTTCGCCGGGATAAACGGATTTTCTCGCGCCGCGCACACCGTCATTGCCCATGACGTAACCGCCACCTTCGGCACGTTGGCTCCCGATTCATCCATAGCCGATTTGTTCGCCACGGTCGGCAACACCAAGGGGCATTTCCTGAAATGTACCGCCGATATGACGGTGGTGCAGAATCTCGGCACCAAATATTTCGACATATTGGCAAAGCTTTCCGCGCAAAAGACCGCAAACAACTTGGACAGTTCCGAACATATTTACTTGGGCGGTGCGCATGGTGTCCGCGCCTATCCGCAAGGGGAAGCTTCCGGCGACGAGGGGATGTTGGGGTCGCTTGAATTGCGATGGCATACGAAAGCCAACGGTTTAACCGTAAGCAGTTATTTCGACGGCGGACACATTCGCGAACAAAAAAGCTCTTCCGCCGGGCAAACAACCTTAAAAGGTTGGGGAATCGGCATAACTTACGCCAAAAGCGACGATTTCTTTTTCCGCTTCGATTGGGCAAGACGCATCGGCCACGACGATAATCTTTCCGACAATGCCGAAAGCCGCAACCGCTTGTGGTTCTTGGTCGGCAAAATTTTTTGACGAATACCGAACAAACCGTGCAACATACATTACGGGCATCGCCGATAACCGTTCATATGTTGCCGTATACTGCGCCGAAAGCGCGACATAAACAACAACCGCCCGCCGCATATTATGTTGTGCGGTGGGCGGTTGTTGTTTACAACTTTTTATTTCGGATTGTACTCCGTAATTTGAATTTCGTTAAATTCGTTCAGATTCAAAATCTCGCCATGAGCCACGCTCACAATCGGACGACCGGCAAAATCGCCGGGAAAAGCGACAATAATGCCCGACAACCCGTTGGACAAAATCACCCGCGAACCTAAGAAGGCGTCTTTTATGCGCGTCAGCACCGGAACGGCAACAACGGGATCAAGCGACGTATATAAATGCTGCGTGATATAATTTATTGCATGAAACGGCGTCTGCTTGATATAACCTTCGCGTTCCGTCGTCATGTTGTCGTATATGTCGGCGATGGCAATTATACGCGCATACTCATGTATATCGGCGCCCGTGCAATTAAAGGGAAAGCCCGAACCGTCCATGCGCTCATGGTGCTGCATGGCGGCAAGGCGCACACCTTCCGACAATCCTTCCATGGTATTAAGTATGTGGTGTCCGTCCATGGTATGCTTCATGTATGCCTCATAATCGGCACCTTTTAGCATGGCGACATTTTTGCCGACAAGCCGCTCCGGGAAACGCGACTTGCCCACATCATGCAAAAAACCGGCCAACACGAGATCGCGTGTTTTGCGCGGCCCGAAATGCAACCACTTGGCAATAACGCCCGCCATAACGGAAACCCGCAACGAATGATTGTAAACATCGCTGGCCAAATGGTTCAAATCAAACAAAAAATCAATGACGCCGCTGTTTTTCGTCATGGGAATGACCGATTCTTGGACGACATTTTTGGCAACTTCCACTTGCTCGCCTTTGCCGCTTGCTATTTCCTCAAATAACTGCTTGGCGGTGCTGACAACTCCCGTATATTCCTTGGCAAAAGCATTGCCCTTGTTAAAAAGGGGCGAATCGTTGCCGACGCCGTAACGAATATCGTTGTCGTCCTTTATGTAAACAACGGGAATATTTAGGAAATTGAGACGGGTTATGTGCGCCTTCGTAAGCACCGTATCGGCGGACAACACCACGATCATATCGTCATTGACGAGGGAGCGAGCCAATATCATTCCGGGTTCAAGATCTTCTACAGAAATCGCTTTCAATGTTATGCCCCCTTGTTTGGTACAGCAAACGCATTAAAAATTAAGGCTTGGGTTTCCCGCGGTTTGTGCGGAAAAACCAAAGCGATCCGTCATTTGTCTTTGCGTCCGCCATAAAACAACATACCTAAGCTTTTTTATCTTCTGCAAAAAAAAGCAAAATCCTGCCTTTGGGAACCCGTCACCGCAAAAATACTTGTCGTCCTGCAAACAAAAAAGTCCCGGGGCATCCCCGGAACTTGTCATTGCCAATCCGTCAAGCGACCGTTCTCTCCGCGGTACCGATTTCGGCCTTAAATTCAAGCGGGATTGCAAAAAGCCCCAACCCCTACGGCAAACATCGTGCAATGACATCCGTGTTGAAAGCCGACTGCTGAAAGTCTCGATGCTTTGCCGAACTCAAATTCGGTTCCGAACGTGATAATACCGATGATAAAATATAATGCCCGATTGTCCCTTAGGAGAGAACCGTCACTCGACAACGTGCGGCGCAAAATACCGTTGATTTTGATGTAAGGAGCGTCCCGACGGAACTCGCCGCCGATAAGATAACCTTTTGAGATGCTTCCGTCCCAATCTCCCCGCCGTACTTTTCATAGGAGAATTGTACTATTTTTTTCTCTTGTCGTCAATAGTTTTCTGCCGATACCGGGTCAAAATTTTTGCCTTAGCAGGAATTTTGATAAAAATGCCGAATAAGGCTGTGGTTAATTTCAGGGGGTATAGACGGACATTACCTCAACGAGCATCTGCCCGTCGCATTTGAAGGTGACATCTTTTGGCCAGCGACCTGCATATACATACCGGCTTTTCCGACGGCAAACTGTCTCCCGAAGAGATAGTCGCCAAAGCCATGGAAGTCGGACTTAAATATATTGCCTTGACCGATCACGATACGATAGACGGCATTGTTCATCTGTACGAAAGCGGGATGTTCCCCGAAAAAGGCATAAAAATAATCACCGGGCTTGAAATGAGCGCCGACTGCCCCGGGTATGAAGTACATATCTTAGGCTACAATGTCGATATATACAACAGCAACTTGACCGAACGATTGAACGAAGTCGGCGAATCACGTTGGACGCGCTTTGCTGAAATCGTTGCTAAGCTGAAAAATTTGGACTACGACATCAGCGAAGCGGATGTACTTGCCATAGCCGGCGACACGAAATCAATCAGTCGTTCGCACATTGCCCGGGCGCTTGTAAAAAAAGGTTTTTTCTCGTCGGTGCGCGAGGCCTTTGCCTCGCTTTTGGACAAAGACAAACCGGCCTATGTGCCGCATTTTCGTTTGAAAGTCGACGAGATTTTGACACTCATAAAAAATGCCGGCGGCAAAGCCGTATTGGCACACCCGAAACTCATAAAAAACGACGCCAAAGTTTTGGAACTTATCGAGAGCGGCATTGACGGACTTGAGGCGTATTATCCGGAGCATAATGCCGACGATACCCAAAAGTATCTTACCATCGCCAAGAAATGCGGACTAATCGCGACGGGCGGTTCCGATTTTCACGGCTTCACGGCACGGCACGCAATAGATTTGGGCGAATTTACCGTCGCGGACAGCATAGCCGAACGGTTGATAAACGCCGATTAAACGCCGACCGGGACTGCGGCCTTTTTGCCGTAACCGACGGTCGGCGTATGCGGGAGATGAATTTATGGACGTAATAGCTTTGGTCGGCCCTTCGGGAACGGGCAAGAGCCATCGCGCCCTCATGGTAGCGAAAAAACACGGGGCGGATGCGCTGATCGACGACGGGATTTTGATTAAGGACGGCAAAATAATTGCCGGATCGTCGGCCAAAAAAGAAGCCAGCAAAATCATGGCCGTCAGACGGGCGATTTTTGTTTTGCCGGGACACGCCGAAGAAGTGCGCGCCGCTATCGAAGAGGTTTGCCCCAAGCGCATTTTGATTTTGGGGACGAGCGAAAACATGGTGCAAAAAATAGCCAAAACTTTGCGCTTGCCGCCCATCGCGGAAATCATCCGCATTGAGGACATCGCGACAAAAGCCGAAATGGCCAAAGCACAGTTTTACCGCCTTAAAGAAGGCAAGCACATTATTCCCGTGCCGACCATTGAATTGAAGCCGCATTTTTCACAGCTTCTCATTGATCCGTTACAGTCGTTTTTCAAACGTTCCGACCGCTTTAACAAACGACGCGCCGCGAGCGAAAAATCCATCGTGCGCCCGGTCTTTAGCTATTACGGCAAACTTATTATTGACGACTCGGCCATAAAAGCAATCGTCCAAAGCGTTATGAAAGCCAAAGACTTCATCAACAAAATCGGTCGAATCCGCGTTTCGCGTATTCGCGAAGGCGACGAGGACAAAGGCTTGAACATTTCCTGCGAGATCGTCCTCACCTACGGCAACCACATTCCCACGCTGCTGAAAGAAACTCAAGAACGGGTGCGCGACGCGGTGGAGTTTATGACCGGGATTATGGTGCGCGAAATAAACATAATGGTAAAGACACTTTATGTCGCCGGTTAGGATCTAAAAGGGCATCTTTGATAACTGTTTGCGTGTCGCCGTTTGCCGCGCCGAATCGGCGTCAGACAACTCACAGCGGTGAGTTGTCGAAAGGTCGGCAATAATTTTTTCTCCACGGCAGTTCCTAACCCCGTTCGCCGTTTGGCGGGCGGGGTTTTCGTCAACAAAAAACGGGCAGGTGATTAGCATGGCGACGCATAATTTTGTACATTTGCATTTGCACACGGAATACAGTCTGTTGGACGGCGCAGTACGCATAAAAAAACTTGGGCAAGCGGTGAAGGATTTGGGCATGGATGCCGTTGCCATAACCGATCACGGCAATATGTACGGCGCAGCACTTTTTTACAAAACCCTGAAAGCCGCCGCCGTAAAGCCCATAATCGGTTGCGAATGTTATCTTGCGCCGAAAAGCCGCTTTGACAAGCAAGACTCCGGCGGCAAAAGTTATCATTTGATTTTGCTGGCCGAAAACGACACCGGACGGCGCAACTTGGCCAAACTGGTTTCCTTGGCCAGCATCGAAGGCTTTTATTACAAACCGCGCATCGACAAGGAACTGCTGCGCGAATACGCCGCCGGGCTTATTTGCCTCTCGGCCTGCATCGCCGGAGAGATTCCCCAAACGATTTTGCGCGGCGACATACCAAGCGCCGATTCGCTGATAAAGGAATATGTGTCCATCTTCGGCAAAGACAATTTTTTTATCGAAATTCAAGATCACGGTCTGCCCGAAGAACGCCAAGTGCGCGGCAAGCTTATCGCTTTGGCGCAAAACAACGGCATCGGCTTGGTGGCGACCAACGACGTGCATTATCTGCGCAAAGAGGACGCCGAGTTTCACGATATTCTGCTGTGTATTCAAACGGGTAAACGCGTCGACGATGAAGATCGATTGCGTTTTGCCGGCGACGAATATTATCTGAAATCCCCGGAAGAAATGGCCAAGCTGTTTGCCGACGTTCCCGAAGCCCTCGAAAACACCAGGCGCATCGCCGACCGTTGCAACACGGAATTTGTGTTCGGCAAATTGCTCCTGCCGCGCTATCCTCTGCCCGAAAATTACGCTTCGGCCAAAGAATATTTGCGCGCCCTGTGCGAAAAAAATCTGCCGCGCCGCTATGCCGAGGTGAACGACGAAGTACGGCAACGGCTTGATTACGAACTGTCCGTCATAAACACCATGGGCTACGACGGCTACTTCTTAATCGTGTGGGATTTTATAAACTACGCCAAAGAACACGGCATCGCCGTAGGCCCCGGGCGCGGGTCGGCGGCCGGCAGCATCGTGGCGTACCTTTTGGGCATAACCGACATCGACCCCTTGAAATACGCCTTGCTCTTTGAGCGCTTCTTAAACCCGGAACGGGTTACCATGCCCGATATTGACGTGGACTTTTGCTATATGCGCCGCGAAGAAGTCATTGAATACGTTAAACGCCGTTACGGCGAAGATCATGTGGCGCAAATCGCCACCTTCGGCACCATGGCGGCCAAGGGCGCCATCCGCGACGTGGGGCGCGTCTTAAACATGAGCTACAACGACGCCGCCAACATTGCCCGGCTTATTCCCAACGAACTCAAGATGACCATAGACAAAGCCCTCGACAACGTAAAGGAATTGCGCGACCTGTACGAAAGTGAGCCGAAAGTGACGCGGCTTATCGATCTTGCCAAATGTATCGAAGGTATGCCCCGCCATTTTTCCGTTCATGCGGCGGGCATCGTTATCGCTCCCTGCCCCGTCACCGATTATGTCCCCGTACAATTTACGGACGGTATGTTGGTCACCCAGTTCGACAAGGATTTGATCGAAGAATTAGGGCTGTTAAAAATGGATTTTTTGGGACTGCGGACGCTCACCGTAATCGCCGACACTGTACGCAACATCAAAGGCGTTACGGGCAAAACGATTGACGTCGCCGCCGTCCCCCTGAATGATGCGGCAACGGGGCAAATGCTTACCCAAGGCAAAACCGGCGCAGTGTTCCAAATGGAATCGGCGGGAATGACCAACTTGGTCAAAGAACTCGCCCCCACGGAATTTGCCGATCTTATCCCGACGGTGGCGCTTTATCGCCCCGGTCCCTTAGGCAGCGGCATGGTGGAAGATTTTGTCAACGGCAGACACGGGCGACGCAAAGTAACGTATATGCACCCGCTGTTGGAGCCAATACTGAAAGAAACTTTCGGCGTCGTCCTCTACCAAGAACAGGTTATGCAAATCGTCCAGGTATTGGCGGGATTCACCTTGGGGCAGGCCGACCTTTTGCGCCGCGCCATGGGCAAAAAGAAGCAGGAAATTTTGATTGCCCAAAAGGAAAACTTTCTCAAGGGCTGTCGCGAACACAACGTCGACGAACAAAAAGCGGCCACCATCTTTGAATTGCTCCTCAAATTTGCCGATTACGGCTTCAACAAATCCCACAGCGCGGCATACGCTTTGGTGGCGTGGCAAACGGCATACCTAAAGGCGCATTATCCCGTGCCGTTCATGGCGGCCATGTTAAGCTCCGTCATGGACACGGAAAAAGTGACCCACTATATCGAACTGACGCGCCGCATGAAAATAAAAATATTGCCGCCCGACATAAACATCAGCAATGCCGATTTTTCCGCCGACGGCGAACAGATTCGCTTCGGTTTGGGCGCCGTAAAAAGCGTTGGCGGCAATATCACGACCTACATAATGGAAGCTCGCAAAAAAGGCGCTTTCACCTCGCTCTTTGATTTTTGCGTGCGCCTTGACGCCAAGGCGGTGAACCGCACCACGTTGGAAAACCTTATTAAATGCGGCGCGTTCTCGTCCTTCGGCAAAACCCGCGCCGCACTTTTGGCGGCGTTGCCCGAAACGCTTGCCGTTGCGGCGACCAAACAAAAAGAAGACGCCAGCGGACAAATCGGATTGTTCGGCGATGACGTGGCGACGGTGAACGAAGTCGTGCCGCCGGATTTAGCCGAAGTCCCCCAAGAAGATATTTGGCGTTGGGAAAAAGAAATCGTCGGCTTCTACATAACCGGACACCCCTTGGACAAATTCGCCGACAAGGTGAACAATTTGCCCGGCATTGCCGCGTGCCTGTCCGGTGACAAACCCGACCGCGCTTTGGTTCGCGTCGCAGGCTTAATCATTGCCCAGCGGCGCATCATAACCAAAAAAGGCGATATGATGAGCATACTGACAATCGAGGACTATACGGACGGCATCGAAGTCGTCGTGTTCCCCAAACTGTATTACGAAGTATCCGACAAACTGAATGTGGATACGGCGATAGTGGTGCAAGGGCGGTTGGACACGGCCGGCGACAAAGCCCAGATTATCGCCGACAGCGTCACGACCATCGACGAATACCGTCCCGCCTATTATGTAACCGTCAGCGCCGCCGCCGACAACGAAAGCAATTTGAACAAATTGCGCGACATCTTCCGCCGCTTCCCCGGCGATTTTGTCGTCCACCTAAAGCGGCAAAATCGTTGGCAAAAATGCGGCAAAGATTACCGCTTGGACGGTTCGACACAATCGCTTACGGAACTTAACGCCGTATTCGGACAAGATGCGGCGGCGATCAGATAAAGGAAACACCCCTTGGCAAAAATAAGAAAATTTTTAACGACGTTGCCGACAATTTTGTTCGTCGTGCTCATTTTCACCGGCACCGCGTTAGATGCCGCGTCGCACCCCTTCGCCGGTGACAATCGGACGCCGCCGCTTATGATTAAGGACAGCGACCCGTTGCCGCAAATAAGCGCCATGTCCGCCATCGTAATGGAGGCGACCACAGGACAAATTATATACGCCCGCGATATTGACAAACAACGTCCTCCGGCCAGCACGACAAAAATGATGACACTCATCACGGCGCTCAAACACGGCAATTTGCATGATACGGTACGCATAAGCAAACACGCCGCCGGTACGGAAGGCTCGACCCTGTGGCTTGACGAAGGCGACAAAATCCGCCTTGAGGAACTGTTGACCGGCATGATTATGGTTAGCGGCAACGATGGCGCCGTAGCCGTTGCCGAACACATCGGCGGCAATATCCCGCATTTTGCACACATGATGAACGAAGAAGCGGAAAAAATTGGGGCGCTAAACACCCATTTCACCAATCCCAGCGGCTTGCCGGATGACAAACATCTCACTACGGCGCGAGACTTGGCGCTTATGGCGTGCTACGGCTACGCCGACGAGAAATTCGCGCAGATTGTCTCCACCAAAGAAAAATCGTACCCGTGGGTAAAAGATCCCACCCACAATATGCGCAACGAAAATCAACTTCTGTGGTTCTACGACGGCGCCAACGGCGTCAAAACCGGCTACACGGACAAAGCGGGGCGTTGCCTTGTTTCAGCGGCCAAACGCGGCAATATCCAACTCGTGGCGGTGGTCTTGGACAGCATCAATATGTGGGATGACTCCATGCTCCTCTTGGATTACGGCTTTTCCCACATTCATCCGACGACCGTCATTCGGCGCGGCGATATTTGCGGCAAAGCGACGGTCAATTTCGGCATGAAGAAAGAGGTGCCGCTAAAGAGCATCGACGAAATAGTGTTGCCAACAACCTACGGCACGGATATTTTCGCCAAAAAAATAAATGTTCCGAACTTCATCGTGGCACCGCTGAAAAAAGGCACCGTCCTTGGCGAAGCGGAAATTTGGCACGACGACAAAAAAATAGCGACGGCGCAAATAGTCGCCGCCGAAGATGTGGAACGCAAATCGTTTTTCTTGATGATATGGGACTTCCTCAAAAATTTGTTTCCCTAAATAAAGCAATGCCGAAACAAAAAGCCGCCGTACGGCGGCTTTTTGTTTCGGCATTGCTTTATTTAGGGAAACAAA
>CAJORE010000076.1 GCA_905236595.1 uncultured Selenomonadaceae bacterium
AAAGTGCCGGTGTGGCAGGAGGATAAGTGCATCGGTTGCAACCAGTGCTCCTTCGTCTGTCCCCACGCCGCCATTCGTCCGGTCATCACCACCGACGCGGAAAAAGCCGCCGCTCCCGAGGGCATGAAGTTCATCCCCTCGAAGGTCGCCAAAGGCAACAACCTCACCATTGCCGTCTCCACCCTCGACTGCTTGGGTTGCGGCAACTGCGCCCAAGTCTGCCCGAAGCAGGCGCTCAAAATGTCGCCGCTCACCGACGAGCTAAAGGACGCGCAGAAATATTTTGACTACGGCACCGATGCCGCAAAGGTCGCGCCAAAAGCGAATCCCATGAAAAAGACCACGGTGCTTGGCAGTCAGTTTGAAAAGCCCCTCTTTGAATTTTCGGGAGCTTGCGCCGGTTGCGGCGAGACACCGTACGCCAAACTTTTGACGCAACTGTTCGGCGATCGTATGCTCATCGCCAACGCCACGGGCTGTTCTTCCATTTGGGGCGCGTCCGCTCCCGCCATGCCGTACACCGTGAACCACAAAGGACAAGGCCCGGCATGGGCAAACTCCCTCTTTGAGGACAATGCGGAATTCGGCTTGGGTATGTTCACGGGCACGCAAGCGGTGCGCGAGCGTTTAGCGGCAACGGCGCAAGACATCATCGACAAGAAACTCGGCAGCGACGACTTGCGGGCAGCGCTGACCGAATGGAGCGACAAACGGAACGACGGCGAAGGCACTCGCGAACGCGCCGACAAATTAACGGCGCTCCTTGCCGCCGAAAAGGATGCCGCCCCGGCGATTAAAGCGCTTTACGCCGACCGTGATTATCTCGTCAAACGTTCGCAATGGATTTTCGGCGGCGACGGTTGGGCGTACGATATTGGTTACGGCGGATTGGATCATGTGTTGGCCTCCGGCGAAGATGTCAACGTCTTTGTTTTCGACACCGAAGTGTACTCCAACACCGGCGGTCAAGCCTCCAAATCCACTCCGGCGGCGGCAATCGCCCAATTTGCCGCCACGGGCAAGCGCACGAAAAAGAAAGACTTGGGGCTTATGGCAATGTCCTACGGCTATGTCTATGTGGCGCAGGTCAACATGGGCGCGGATCAAAATCAGTTGTTAAAGGCCATATCCGAAGCCGAAGCCTACAAGGGGCCGTCCCTCATCATCGCTTATGCCCCCTGCATTAACCACGGCATCAGAAAAGGCATGGGCAACAGTCAACTCGAAGGGAAACTCGCCGTCGAATGTGGCTATTGGGCGAATTACCGCTACAATCCGACTTTGAAAGAGGCGGGCAAAAATCCGTTCTCCCTTGATTCAAAGGAACCGGATTTCGCCAAATTCCAGGAATTCTTGGCCGGCGAAGTTCGCTATGCCTCACTGAAAAAAGCTTTCCCCGGCGAAGCGGACGCCCTCTTTGCCAAGACGCAAAAAGATGCCGAAGAGCGGCTGGCCAACTATAAAAAACTGGCGGGCAAAGAATAAGCACGCCGCATACTTGCGCAACAAGGCGCACTGCGCTTGAAGCCAAGCAAAAATACGCCCGCGCAATGCGGGCGTATTTTTGCAATTTCCCTTGCTAATTGAAAAGGAACTGCCATGAACGAAACTCTTGATAAAATCTTTCACCTCCGCGCAAAAAAAACCGACGTACATACGGAAATTATTGCCGGTTGTACAACATTTATCGCATTGGCGTACATAATGTTCGTCAATCCGAATATTTTGGCAGACGCCGGCATCCCAAAAGAGGCGGCGGTCGCTTCGACGATTTGGATTGCCTCTCTCGCCACGGCGTTCATGGGACTTTATGCGAATTATCCCGTAGCCTTGGCTCCGGGCATGGGGCTTAATGCCTTCTTCGCCTATTACGTCTGCGGCGCTTTGGGGTTGCCGTGGACGGTGGCTCTTGGGGCGGTGTTCTTTTCCGGCGTATTCTTTTTTATATTGACTATCGGCGGTATTCGCCAAGCAATTATAAACTCCGTTCCCGCCAACCTGAAAAAATCAATCGGCGTAGGCATCGGGCTTTTTATCGCCTTCATCGGCCTAAAGGGCATGGGCATAATCGCTCCCGACCAAGCCACATATATCACCTTGGGACACGTCACATCGTCCACGTCGCTTCTGTCGCTGTTCGGCCTCTTGGTAATGGGCGTATTGACCGCCAAAAACATCAAAGGCGCGATCCTCATCGGCATCATCGTCACGGCCATTTTATCCATGGCCTTGGGCTTGTCCCCGGCTCCCCAATCCTTTTCCGAAATCATCGCCACGGAATTGCCGCACATGAACGCCACCTTCGGCGAGTTGGACTTGGTCGGCGCGTGGAATTACGGCATTGTCAGCATTATATTCACCTTTACCGTCGTTGAACTCTTCGACAACATGGGAACGCTTATCGGCTTGACCACAAAAGCGAAACTCATAAAACCCAACGGCGAAATCGAAGGGCTTGATCGCGCCTTGACCACCGACGCCGTCGGCACCATGACAAGCGCCGTCTTTGGCACAAGCACGGTAACGAGTTACATCGAAAGCGCCGCAGGCATCACCGCCGGCGGCAAAACGGGTCTGACCGCCATTACCGTCTCCGTGCTTTTCTTGGTTTCCCTGCTCTTTGCCCCGTTAATCGGCCTGGTGCCGGGGTTTGCCACCGCGCCCAGCCTCGTGTTGGTCGGTACGCTTATGATGAGCGAAATATCCGGGATTGAATTTAACGACATCACCGACGGGTTGCCGGCCTTTTTGACGATTATCCTAATGCCGCTCACCAGCAGTATCGCCAACGGTTTTGCCTTCGGCTTCATCAGCTATTCGGTGCTGAAGGCGGCCTCCGGCAAAAGCAACGAAGTAAGCCTCATCATGTGGTTGGTGTCGGCGGCCTTCTTGATAAATTTGGGGCTTAGGGCGTGACAATGAAACGATTGACGCTTGATATTGCCATTTTCGCCATGTTCGTTTTTGAAATGCTCTTTCGCGTTTTGCCGAAATTGTGGCACGAAGTTTTCGGCGTACTCTTGTTATTCCTTGTGTTGCGGCATTTGCAGTTAAACAGCCAATGGTTCAAAACATTTTTCAGGGGACGGAACACGGCGCCGAAAATATTGGGCATTGCAGTCAATCACGCGCTCATTGTCGTTTTTGCCGTTGTCACTATAACGGGGCTTTTTCTTTCCCGCTATCTCTTAAGCGACATAATCCCCATCGAACTTCACCGTAACTTGACGGTTCACCGCTTGCACGCGGCTCTGTCCTACTGGCTCTTAATCCTTGTCGGATTGCATATCGGCCTAAATTGGCAAGGCATGGCGGCGAAAATCCTGCCGCCGTGCCTTAACGGCAAAATCGGCCAAGTGCTGGCGGCAATATTGGCACTCGTCGGCATTTACGGCTCCTTTGCGCTTCGCCTCGGTGACCGTCTCGTTATGAAACACGTTATCGGCGGCGCGGCGCTTAATTGGCCGTTGCCGCTCTACGCGACAACGATTGTCGGCATCATGGCGCTCTATGCCGTCATTGCCCGTCGAATCGCACGGTTTTTCAAAACCAAACCCCATCCCCCAACAACCCTTTAAGGAGAATAACCAATGAAAAAAATTCTTACCCTCACTTTGGCGCTGATAAGCGTATTTATCCTCACCGCTTGCGGCGGCTCTCCCCAAAAAGCGGACAGCGCGGCCGCCAAAAACGAAGCTTCGGCTGCCGCCGTCAAAACCGCCGAAAACGACGACACGCCAAAAAATATATTGGTGGCATATTTTTCTTGCACGGGGACGACCAAGAGCTTAGCCGAGCAAACGGCCAAAGTTTTGCACGGCGATATTTACGAGATTAAGCCCGCCGCGCCGTACAGCACCGCCGACTTGGACTACAACGACGAAATGTGCCGCGCCAAAATCGAGCAGGATTCGCCGAATTTACGGCCGGAACTTGCCGAAGCCGTGCCGGATCTGTCCAAATACGATACGATCGTCATTGCTTATCCGATATGGTACGGGCAAGAACCCCGCGTGGTTGACAGCTTTACGGAAAAAGCCGATTTTGCGAACAAAACCGTCGTGCCGATATGCACCTCCGGCGGCAGCGACATTGGCCGCAGCGGCGAATTTTTGCGACAACTTGCCTCGCCCAAAGCCAACTGGAAAGAAGGCCGCCGCTTTGAAAGCATTGACGAGGACGTAATTGAAGCCTTTTTCTACGAAATAGGCTTAATGAAATAATTTTCATGCGCCGTCTGCCGTACCGCCCTAAACATACGGCAACGCCCCGGAAATTATCGACGAACGACGCCCAAACACGAAATGGACAAAGGAGGCGGCAGATATGCCCGAAAAAATTATCGGTAAACGCGAACAAAAAAAGGAACTCACCCGCCAAAAAATCATTGACGCCGCCGCCGACGAATTTGCCCAAAACGGCGTAACCAATACGACGGTGTCCGGAATAATGGCGCGGGCGGGCTTAGGCTTAGGCACCTTTTACAATTACTTTGCCGACAAAGACGAGATTCTCTTTACCATGACCGCCGAGCCGGTGCATCAAATCGCCCGGCAAATACGCGACTTAAAACAAAAAAACGCTTCCGCCGCCGAAACTTTGGCGGCTGTTTCGACGACGGTTGCCGCCTTTATCGACGAACACCGCTTCATTTTGCAACTGTTTCGGTCGGCGGCGGACAATTTTGCCGCGCCCGCCCACCACGACAGCGGCGGCAAAACACCGGGATTCAAGAGTTTCTTTGAAAAAATCATCCGCGAGGGACAAGCGACCGGCGAAATCCGACGCGATATTCCCGTGGAAGTGATGAGCGAAATGTTCCACGCCATATATCAAGCGGCGGCGCTGTCCAAGCTAGATTTGCCCTACACCGAAAATGTGGCGCTCAAAATTGCCGTCTTGCTGGACGGTATGCAAAATACCGGCGGAGAATAAAATGATAAGCATAACCAAACTTTTGTTCAAACGCGATTATTTCGGCGACGGGCTTCGCTATACCGCCGACGCCGCCGCCACAAAAAGCGGTACGACGGCGGGCAAAGGGCCGGTGGTCGTGTGGAATTCCACCAAAACCTGCAACTTAAAATGCCGCCATTGTTACATGGAGGCGGACGCAAAAAAATACGCCGACGAACTGACCACCGCCGAAGCCCGAAAATTTATCGACGATTTGGCGGAATTCAACGTGCCGGTCTTGCTGTTTTCGGGCGGCGAACCGTTAATGCGCCAAGATTTCTTCACCTTGGCCGACTATGCGGCGCAAAAAGGTCTGCGCCCCACCCTTTCGACGAACGGCACACTCATCACCCGCGACGTTGCCCGACGCATTAAGGACATCGGCGTCGGCTATGTGGGCATCTCCTTGGACGGTTTGGCCAAAGTCAACGATAAATTTCGCGGCGTTGTCGGCGCTTTTGACAAAGCCATGCGCGGCATCGAAAACTGCGTTGCCGTAGGACAACGGGTCGGCTTGCGCTTTACGATAAACAAGCACAATTTCAACGAATTGGACAAAATTTTTGATTTCATCGAAGCCAAGGAAATAAATCGCGTATGTTTTTATCACTTGGTTTACTCCGGGCGCGGCAATGCCATGATCGACGAAGATGTAACCTGCGCCGAAAGCCGCCGCGCTCTTGATACGATAATTGCCCGCACCCGGGATTTTGAAGCGCGGGGCTTGGACAAGGAAATTTTGACGGTGGACAATCATTGCGACGGCCCATATATGTACCTAAAGGCGTTATCCGCCGGCGACGAACAAGGGGCGGCGCAAATAAAGAAATACATATCGCTGAACGGCGGCAACCGCTCCGGCATCGCCTTCGGCGAAGTCGATCCATGGGGCTTTGTCCATCCCGATCAATTTACACAGCACCACACCTTCGGCAACGTGCGCGAACGAAAATTCGGCGACATTTGGCAAGATACGACCAATCCGATAATGGCGGGGCTAAAGGAGCGCAAGCCGCTCTTAAAGGGACGCTGTGCCGCCTGTCGTTTCCTTGCTTGTTGCAACGGGAATTTCCGCACCCGTGCCGAAGCAAAAACGGGTGATTTTTGGGCGAGCGACCCGGCGTGTTATTTGACCGACGAGGAAATAAAAGCATGATTTGCTCATGGAACACCACCAACGCCTGCAATATGTATTGCAAACATTGCTACCGCGATGCGGGCGTTGCCGCCGCCGAGGAACTATCTACGGCGGAAGCGAAAAAACTCTTGGACGGCATTGCCCGCGCCGGGTTCAAAATTATGATTTTTTCGGGAGGCGAGCCGCTAATGCGTCCCGACATAACGGAGCTTGTCGCTCACGCCGCCGCCCTTAAGCTGATCCCCGTTTTCGGCACGAACGGCACGTTAATCACCGCCGCCAAAGCCCGCGAATTAAAAGCGGCGGGAGCAAAAGGCATGGGCATCTCCCTTGATTCTTTGGACAAGCACAAACACGACAAATTCCGCGCTTACGAAGGCGCATGGGAAGGCGCCGTGCGCGGCATGGAAAATTGCCGGGAGGCCGGTTTGCCCTTTCAAATTCACACGACGGTCATGGATTGGAACAAAGACGAATTGTCCGCCATGACGGATTTTGCGGTAAAAATCGGTGCCAAGGCTCACCACTTTTTCTTTTTGGTGCCGACGGGCAGAGCCGCTTCCATTGAAGAAGAATCCCTTCGCGCCAAAGAATACGAAGCGGTGCTGTCGGCAATAATGAAAAAGCAACAAACGGTGGACATCGAGCTAAAGCCGACCTGTGCGCCGCAATTTATCCGCATCGCGGCGGAGACCGGCATCAAGACGCGCTTTCGTCGCGGTTGCCTGGCGGGGCTTTCCTACTGCATCGTCAGTCCCAAAGGCAAAGTGCAACCATGTGCATACCTCAACATGGAAATCGGCAATGTTCGGGAAAAACCCTTCGACGTCATTTGGCGGGAAAGCGAAGTGTTTCGCCGTCTGCGCACGCTAAACTACGGCGGCGGGTGCGGCATCTGCAAATACAAAAATGCGTGCGGCGGCTGTCGGGCGCGGGCGGCGTATTACGCCGACGGCGATTACATGGCCGAAGAGCCGTGGTGCTTATATCGCGAAAGTGCAGGTGATTGACCGTGCCGGAAATGCCGGAAGTCGAAACCATTCGCCGGGGCTTAAACAATAAGCTCTGCGGACGCAAAATAATGAACGTTGATATTCTTTTGGGGCGGCAGATAAAATGGCCGACGACGGAATATTTTCGCGCCATGGTCACGGGACGCACCTTCTGCGGCGCCTCACGCATCGGCAAATATTTGCTGCTCCCCCTTGACGACGGCAGCGAGATTGTCTTTCACCTGCGCATGACGGGGCATATCGTTTTTCACGAACAACCGCAGGAGGATAAATATGCCCGAATCCGCTTTTTATTAGACGGCAACGCCACATTGGTTTACGGCGATTCACGCACTTTAGGTTGCGTCTGGGGACTGAAACGCGGCGAGCGCCATCGCATAAAAGGCTTGGCCGAAATGGGTGCCGAACCTTTAAGCGACGCTTTTACCGTTTCTTATTTGCAAAATGTTTGCGCCAAACGAAAACTGAAGATAAAACAGCTTATCCTGGAGCAAAAAGCCATCGGCGGCATCGGCAACATCTACGCCGACGAAGCTTTGTTCGCCGCCAAGATTAACCCGCTGACCGTCGCCGACGCATTGACCGGCGCGGAACTTACAAGATTGCACGACGCAATAAACAAAGTCATCGCCGACGGCATAAACGACGGCGGCACGACTTTTCGCGATTACCAAAACGCCGACGGCGGCCAAGGGCATCATGCGGAAAATTTGTTTGTGTACGGCAGGGCGGGAAAACCTTGCAAAATATGCGGCGCTCCCATCGAAAAAATCACGGTGGGCGGCCGCGGGACGCATTTTTGTCCCGTCTGCCAAAAAAGTGAAAGAGCAAAATGAAGAAAATAGCACTAACCGGCGGCATCGCCAGCGGCAAAAGCACCGCAGCCGGCATCTTGCAAAAATTCGGCGC
>CAJORE010000077.1 GCA_905236595.1 uncultured Selenomonadaceae bacterium
AAGAAGGGCGCCCTTTATGAAATATGTTGTGGAATTGTTGCACAGCGAACGCAGTACGCGATTGATGCTGCTGTTGTTCGGCGTAATATTGGCAACGGCATTTGGCGTGCTGTACTTTTATGTGATTGATTTTTTTCGTCCGCCGCCGCACGTTGATATTTTTGCCGAGAACCGTTTTGAGCGAACGATAAACGTCGTCGCCGACAATGATTATGCGCCGTATTCGTACATTGACGAAAGCGGCGCGTATACGGGCTACGATGTGGAGCTGATGAATGAGTTGGCCAACCGTTTGCAGGTAAACCTGAACCTGCGCTTGGTTGACAGAGCGGAAGCCTATCGTGCCTACCGCTCCGGCGACGCCGATATTATGATGAATACGGATGCCGATATTGTCGTGAACAATAATGAGATGATCGCCACGTTGCCCGTTACCGAAAAGCAGTATGTCGTTTACGGTAAGAATGGCATATCTTCCGTCGCCGATCTTTACGGACGGCGGGTGGCGTCGCAACATCATATGCCGGGCTTGGGGCTTGATGACGAGATAACCTATGTCGATTCGTACGAGGAAATTTTCAAGGGCTTAAAGAGCGGCGAATATGAGTTCGTCATTTGTCCCATTCAAGTGGGCAATTATTTCTTGGAGAAATTGGGCATGGACGACGTGCAGTCAAGTTACGCCGTCATGCACGTTTACAGCGCACTGGCCTTGCACAGAAAAGACACCGTCCTTTGCGTGCGCCTTAGCGCCATGTTGCGGCAAATGCAACAGGAAGGACGCCTCAGCGACCTCGATCAAAAATGGATAAGCCACCGCTACGAAAACATGACGGTGGAGGGGATGATAAAAAATCATCCGCTGATTGGCGCAAGCATATCCTTGACGTTGTTGTTAATGCTTATTTTGATTGTCTATATCGTCATGCAATCGCGAAACGCCAAGGCGCAGGCCGCTTATACGCAGCATTTGCAGGAGAATATAGCTACGATAAACAGCCAGCGGGAGCAACTGCGTGAGCAACAGGCGGAACTTTTGACGGCCAAGGCGCAGGCGGAACGCAGTAGCAAGGCCAAGACAACCTTTCTCTTTAATATGTCCCATGATATTCGGACGCCCATGAATGCCATTATCGGTTATACGGAGATGGCGCGGCGCGAAAAGGACGTTCCGCCCGTAATTGCCAATTTTTTGCAGAAGATTGATTCGTCGAGCAAACATTTGCTGTCGCTCATAAATGACGTTTTGGAAATGAGCCGCATCGAAAACGACAAATTGGAACTGCAACCGACGCCGACCAACCTTTGCCGCATGATAGACGAAGTGTACGACGTATTTGCAACGCAAATGCAAGAAAAAGGCATAACATTTACCGTTAATTATGACGGCGTGCGGCATAAAAACGTTTTGTGCGACCAAAACCGGTTTGATCGCGTAATGCTTAACATGGTGAGCAACGCATATAAATTTACGCCGAAGGACGGTCAAATATCCGTTACCCTAAGCGAGAATATCGACGATAACGCCGCCGACGAAAAATGCGGCCGCTATGAATTGCGGGTCAAGGACAGCGGCATCGGCATGACACCGGAATTCGCCGAAAAAGTTTTTGAAGCTTTTGAACGGGAACGCACGTCAACGGTGAGCGGCATACAGGGGACGGGGCTGGGCATGGCCATAACCAAGAGCATCGTTGATCTTATGGGCGGGACGATTGAAGTTGTCACCGCACCCGGCAAAGGTACGGAATTCATCGTAAGGTTCGCTTTGCCGCTGACGGAGGACACCGAGGAAACCGCCGCCGAACAGGAAGCAACGAATGTTGTGGATTTTTCCGCGTGCAGGTTGCTTCTTGCCGACGATATAGAGGTGAACCGCGAGATTGCAAAAATGCTTTTGGAAACGGCGGGGTTCAGCGTCGATACGGCGGCGAACGGCAAAGACGCCGTGGACAAGGTGGCCACGGCGGCGCCCGGAACATACGCCGCCGTGCTTATGGACATACAGATGCCCGTGATGAACGGCTATGAGGCGACTAAAGCCATTCGGGCGTTGCCCGATAAGGTGCGGGCCGCGGTTCCCGTTATTGCCATGACGGCCAATGCCTTCTCCGAGGATGTGCAGACGGCGCTGGCCGCAGGCATGAACGGACATATTGCCAAGCCGTTGGACGTGCCGAAGATGATGCGGACGTTGACGGAGGTTTTGCGGGGGGCGTAAGCTTTGGCATTTGCTTGGCGCTTGTGGTATAATGCGCAAACGACGGCAAGACAGCCAAGGGACAAGGAAAACATTTGGGGAAGTGAAAGGATATGGAATCATTGGAGTTCCATGCAACCACGATTTGTTGCGTGAGGAAAAACGATCATGTTGCCATAGCCGGTGACGGGCAGGTTACCTTCGGTCAGGCGGCGGTGATGAAGGCCAACGCCAAAAAAGTTCGGAAGCTTTACCACGATAAAGTGCTGGCCGGTTTTGCCGGTTCGGTGGCCGACGCCTTTACATTGTTTGAGAAGTTTGAAGCAAAACTTGAGGCATATAACGGCAATTTGCAACGCGCCGCCGTCGAACTGGCCAAGGATTGGCGCACCGATCGCATTTTGCGGAAGCTTGAGGCGCTGTTAATCGTCGCCGACAACAAGACGACGCTCATGCTTTCCGGCAACGGCGAAGTTATCGAGCCGGACGGCGACGTCGCCGCCATCGGTTCGGGGGGGTTTTATGCGTTGGCGGCGGCGCGGGCGATGATTAAGCACAGCGAACTTTCCGCCAAGGAGATTGCCGAAGAGGCGCTGAACTTGGCGGCGGATATTTGCGTGTATACGAATCATAACATCAAAGTGGAGGAACTTTAAGCGATGACCACAGACAAAGAGCAACAGGAGTTGCGCCGTGACAAAATCGGGGCGAACGAACAGACGCCCCGCGAAATCGTTGCGGAACTTGACAAATTCATCGTGGGGCAGGACGAGGCCAAAAAGTCCGTCGCCATTGCCCTGCGTAACCGTTGGCGCAGTCGGCAATTAACCGGCAGCATGAAGGACGACATAATTCCGAAGAATATATTGATGATCGGTTCGACGGGCGTCGGCAAAACGGAGATTGCCCGGCGCTTGGCCAAATTGGTCAAAGCGCCGTTCATCAAAGTGGAAGCGACGAAATTTACGGAAGTCGGCTATGTCGGGCGCGATGTGGAGTCGATTGTGCGGGATCTGGCGGAAACGGCGGTACGCATGGTTCGGGCGCAACGCATGGACGAAGTGAAAGAGAAAGCGGAAGAACTCGCCGAAGAGCGGATATTGGACGTATTTGTCCCCGAGCCGAAGAAGTCGCAAAATCCCTTGGGACGCTTGTTCGGCGGCGACGACGATGAGGACGAAGAGGACGACAAGGAGCAAAAAAAAGTCGAGCCAAAGTACCAAGCCGGCCGCGAATGGGTGAGAAAACGGCTCAAAAAAGGGGAACTTGAAGAAGAACTCATTGAAATAAACGTCGAGGAGAGCACCCGACCCATGGTCAGTATGTTCTCCGGCTCCAGCCTTGAAGGTATGGGCGACAACCTGCAGGACATGATCGGGTCGCTCATGCCCAAGCGTCACCGCAAGCGCAAAGTGACCGTCGCCGCCGCCCGCAAGATTTTCGCACAAGAGGAAGCGGCAAAGCTTATCGACATGGACGAAGTTGCGGAAGATGCCGTCTACGTCGCCGAGCGAAGCGGCATTGTTTTTTTGGATGAGATCGACAAAGTGGCGGTGCGCGGCAATACGGGCGGCGCGGATGTTTCCCGCGAAGGCGTGCAACGCGATATTTTGCCTATTGTCGAAGGATCGACGGTGGTCACCAAATACGGTCCCGTGAAAACCGACCATATACTTTTTATTGCCGCCGGTGCATTCCACACGGCCAAACCGTCGGATTTGATTCCGGAATTGCAGGGGCGGTTCCCCATTCGGGTTGAATTGAAATCCTTGCGCAAAGAGGATTTTGAGAAAATTTTGACCGAGCCGCAAAATGCGCTGATAAAGCAGTACCGGGCTTTGTTGGCGACGGAAAACGTCGAATTGACTTTTGCGGATTCGGCGATAAGCCGCATCGCCCAGTTGGCTTGCGACGTCAACGACGAGGCCGAGGATATTGGAGCGCGGCGCTTGCATACGCTTTTGGAGAAGCTTATGGAGGATATTTCCTTCAATGCGCCCGACATGAAGGACGAAGAGCGTAAAGTCGTTATCGACGACAAATATGTGGACGATAAATTGGCTGAAATTGTCAAGAGCAGCGATTTGTCGCAATTTATCCTATGAGCCTGTCGGGATTTTCCATGCGGGCTTTGGCCGCGGAACTGAATTCGCGGGCAACCGGCGCTCGAATTGACCGGGTCTTTATGCCGACGAAGAATTCCGTGGTTTTGGCGCTAAGGCGACCGGGGGAGAACCTGCTTCTTTACGTCTGCACCAATTCTGCCAATGCCGCCGCTTATTTCATCGACAAAAATTTTGAGAATCCGCCCGAACCGCCGGTTTTTTGCATGGTTCTGCGCAAACAATTAGAGACGGGACGCATCGCCCAAATAAGTCAAACGGGCGCGGATCGTATGCTGAAAGTGGAAATCGACACGGTGGCGGGCGGCGGGCGCATCGTCACCAAGACGCTGATAATGGAGCTGATGGGCAAGTACAGCAACATCATCTTGACGGACGAAGACAATCGCATTATCGACGCTTTGAAAAAAATCGGCACGACCACCAGCCGCGTTAGGACGGTTTTGCCCGGTGACATCTATGAACCGCCGCCGCCGCCCGACAAGATTAACCCGTTTGCAAGTCCGCCCCAAGCGGTAGTTGAACGGCTTAAAGCATTGGGCGCGGAAAGTTTGCAAAAAGCGTTGGTGGCGGTTTGCTTAGGTTTCGGGCCGGATACGGCGCGGGAGGTTGCCTTTGCCGCCGGTGTGGACGGACAAGCCAAGGTGGAGGATTTGACGGCGGCGGATTTTGCCGCCGTAACCGACGCCTTGGCCGGTTTTGTGGCGGCTTTGCCCGAGCCGACTCTGGTGACGGACGAGGCCACGGGGAAAGTTTTGGCCTTTGCCGCGCACCCGCTTGATTATTTGCCAAAGGGACGGCGGCAGAATTTTGCGACCCTAAGCGAGCTGTTGTTTGAGACGGATCGTTTGCTTAAAAGCTATGTGCCGCCCGATAAGGAACGATTGAAAAAACTCGTAAAAAACGAGATTAACCGCGCCGCTCGTAAAATCGGCGTGTTGCAAAAGGAACTGGCCGACGCGGAAAATGCGGAGGATTACCGCAAAAAAGCGGATAATATCATGGCGCATAAACCAAAGCTTAAGGATCATGCCGATGCCAAGATAATCGTCGCCGATATTTACGATGCGGCGGGGGCTGACATAGAAATAACTATGGACAAGCGGCTGACCGTTATCGGCAATTACGAGTGGTACTACAAAAAGTACAACAAGTTAAAGCGGGCGCAAAGCATGGTGGCCGAGCAAATTGCCGAATGTAAGAAGGAGCTTCTTTACTTGGCGTCGGTGGACATGACGCTGGACACCGGCGCGACGTTGGCCGATATTGCCGAAGTCCATGATGAATTGGTGGCGGGCGGCTATCTGAAAGAACGCATAAAAAGAAAAGCCGGGGACAAGCATACCGCGCCCTATAAGTTTGTTGCGCCTTGCGGCATGGAAATTCTGGTGGGCAAGAACAATACGCAAAATGATCGGTTGACCTTTAAGATTGCCGCCAAGCATGACATTTGGTTGCACGCCAAGGATATACCCGGTTCGCACGTCATTTTGCGTACCGGCGGGCAAGCCCCCGATGAAGCGACGTTGTTGTTTGCGGCGGGTATTGCGGCGAAGTTCAGTCAAGCCGGGGATTCGTCGAAAGTGCCGGTGGATTATACGGAATGTCGCCAAGTGAAAAAACCGTCGGGCGCCAAGCCGGGGTTTGTAAATTTCTTCAAGCAAAAGACCGTTTATGTCGATCCGACACAAACGGATGTCGGTTGTTAAAGGAAACGCTGCATAATTCGTCCGCACCCTTGCCGGGTCTTTTTCCGGCATACTGCGTCATTCCTCCTCAGCGTAGCACCACTAC
>CAJORE010000078.1 GCA_905236595.1 uncultured Selenomonadaceae bacterium
CGAGGAACGAGCAATCGTTACGGATATTCCCGGCACTACCCGCGACAGCATCGAAGAATTTATCGACGTGGGCGGCATACCGCTAAAAATTATCGACACGGCCGGAATTCGCGAAACCGGTGAACCAATCGAACAAATAGGCATTGATCGCGCCAAAGCGCATATCGAAAACGCCGATCTGGTGCTGGCCGTGTTTGATGCCGCCCGCACGTTGGATGCCGCCGACGAAAAAATAATAGCGCTCCTGAAAAACAAAAACGTTATTGCCCTCTTAAACAAATGCGATTTGCCGCCGATTGTAACCGCCGAGGATTTGTGCGCCAAACTGCCGCAAGCCACCGTAATAAAGACGCGCCTAAAATTTGCACCCAACGAAGATGCCGCACATTCCGCCCGGGAGAAGTTGGCGCCTCTCGTTGCCGTCCTGCGCGAAAAATGTTCTGCTTTGGAGCTTGGCGGTGCGGACGGTGTCATCAGCGAAAGCGACCGCCAAGAGTACCTCCTGCGGCAAACAAAAGAGCACCTTACTGCGGCGCTTCATGCCGCCCAAAACAATCTCGGCGAAGATTTTGTCGTCATAGACTTGCGCGGCGCGTGGGAGGCCTTGGGCAACATAACCGGCGAAACCGTCGCCGAAGACATCATCGACGCCATTTTCGCCGAATTTTGCATCGGAAAATAAGTAACCGTTCATCAATAAATTTCAGTTACCACTTGTCCGGATTTCCCCGAACTTCATTGTCGCCGCTTGGCAAAAGCCCCATAGAAAGCGCGGCACCACCGCCGAAAGACGATGGTGCCGCGCTTTTTTTACGCCGTTTCATGCGCCTGTACGCTCCGTCCGTCAAAGAGCGGCGTTTTTACGAAAACCGGGCGCGGTAATTTGCCACATGACAAACGCCATAACCGTCGCCCCAATCATCACCGTTGCCAAGCCATCTATGTAATCGTTCCACGGCAACGACCCCAGCATCATGCCTAAACTGGCGAATAAGTTTTGCACAAAATTGATAACCGCCGACGCCGTGCCGACATGATCTTTGGTTTCGCCCAAGAGCCAATTCATAACAAACGGGCGGGTTATCGATCCCAAAACCGTACAAGGAATAAAGCACAACAAAAACATCGCCGCGCTTATATGCCCGAAATTATACATGGCTATGCCGACAAGACCCGACGCCGCCATACATAAATCAGTCAACGCAAAACGCGAAAGACTGCGGCTAAGCCGCAAATACAGAACCGGGCCCAGTCCCGACACGGCGGCATTGATGGCAAAAAAATAACTGTACTCTTGCGCCGAAAGACCAAAACCGTCGATGTAAATAAAGGACGACAAGCTAAGATACGTCATAAACGGCACCGAGAAAAAGGAAAAGGTCATCAGCAAAAGCATAAACGATTTGCGGCGGCAAAATTCCCCCAGGAGCGTAAGCGAACCAATAACGCTGCCTTGATAGCGCTTATCCTGCGGCAAAGTTTCCGTCAACAAAAACGCCAGCGCCAAATTGACAAGCCCCAAACCGGCGAGAAACACAAAGGATCCGCGCCACGAAGTAACAGTCAGAAGCAAACCGCCGACAATCGGCGCCGTAACCGGAGCGATAACCCCCAACGCCTGCGTTATCGCCAAGATTTTTTTCATTATCGCCCCGCGAAAGCAATCCTTTATCAGCGCGGTAGATACGGTGATTATCGCTCCGGCGCCCATGGCCGCCGCCACACGCATGACAATAAGCGCATAAATATTCGGGGCAAAGGCGCAACCTAACGAAGCCCCCGTGTATAACAAGGCTCCGCCTATCAATACGGGACGCCGCCCGTACTTGTCGCTCAAAGGGCCGAACAACACAATGGCGACGGCAAACACAAAGAAAAACGCCGTTAGCGTCAGGCTCACCAAGGATTGTTCGGCGGAAAAATAGCCGCCCATTTCCGGCAACGCCGGCAAATACATATCCGTGGAAAACGGCACAAACATATTCATAAAAGTTATGAATACAATCATCAATTTGGGCGATAAATATTTTTGACGCGTCATGACACATCTTCCGTCAGAATTTTTTTGACGGCGGCGACTACACCCGCAATGGTATATTCTGCGGCTTGCGCTGCGGGTGGTATGCCATATTCCGCAAGCGTTGCCGCCGTCACGGGGCCGATAACGACAGCGGGACAGCATTTAAGCGCCTCACCGCCAACCATCTCCGCCAAGTTATGCACCGTGGAAGAACTGGTAAACGTCACGGCGGAAAATTCACCGTCGGTCAATCGACGCTTTAAGCTTTGAGCATTTTCCTCCGTTTTCAGCGTCCGATAAACAGGCGCAACGGTAACCAGCGCCCCCATTTCGGTCAACGCCTTGGGCAAAACATCGCGGGCTTCGGCTGCGCGAGCCAGCAATATTTTTTCGCCGCGTACGACTTCGCCTTTAAGTGCGTCGATTAACCCTTCGGCGCAAAATTCCTGCGGCACGGTATCAGCAACAATGCCGTATGATTTTAATTTTTCGGCGGTTGCTTTGCCGATTACGGCGATTTTCGCCCCACTTAAGGCACGGGCATCCTTGTCAGCCGCCAAAAGACGCTCAAAGAAACCCGCCACGCCGTTGACGCTGGTAAAAATTATGCGCTTATAAATGCCGATTTCGCCGACCGCCTTGTCAAGAGCGGCAAAATCATCGGCCGGCGGCGCAATTTTTATCACCGGATACTCGCACACTTCGGCGCCAAGTTCGCTAAGTTGCCGCGACAAAGCCGACGCCTGCTCCCGCGCCCGCGTAACCAAGATTTTTTTGCCCAAAAGCGGTCGCGCCGCCGTGTCAAACCACCGCAACTCCTGCCGCAAATTAACCGTTTCGCCGACCACAAAGACGGCGGGCGGTTTTATTTGTTCAAACGGCGCCTTGGCCAACGTCGTCACAATCGTTTCTTGGTCGGGTCGCGTACCGCACCGAATAAGCGCCGCCGGCGTATCGGGATCTTTGCCGTTGGCAATGAGCTGTTCGGCAATTAGCGGCAAATTCTTAACCCCCATCAAAAAAACCAATGTATCGACGGCTTTGGCCAAATGCGCCCAATTCAGCGCCGACTCGTTCTTGGTCGGATCCTCATGCCCCGTAACAACGGCAAATGATGCCGCCACACGCCTGTGCGTAACGGGTATGCCCGCATAAGCCGGAACGGCAACTGCGCTTGTAACGCCGGGGACGATGACAAAGGGCAAATTCTCCGCTTTTAGGCGCAAAGCCTCTTCGCCGCCGCGTCCGAACACGAATGGATCGCCGCCCTTTAACCGCACGACACACTTTTTTTCTTTGGCCAACCGCGCCAAAAGCTCGTTGATTTCCTCCTGCGGCATGGCGTGATTGCCCGCCGCTTTGCCGACATAAATAAATTCGGCGTCCGGCGGTGCAAAATTCAAAATGCTCCCGTTAGCCAAACGATCATAAACCACCGCATCGGCCATCGACAAATATTCCTTGGCGGCCAGGGTCAACAGCCCGGGATCGCCCGGTCCCGCACCGATAAGATAAACCATATTGTTTGCTCCTGTTCGCATTGATACTGCGTTTTTTGGTTCGACACCGGCCAAATTTTTCCTGCCGGGCATTATAAAACTCCCCCCGACCAACGACGAGGGGAGTTTCAATCAGTATTCTACGCAAGAAACAACGATTGCTTAGTTCTTCAAGGGGCGTTTCAACACCGACAGCACCAAGCAACCGACAAACGCACCGGCGAAAATAGCCGCCAAATACATAGGCGCATTGCCAATGGTCGGCACGACAAAGATACCGCCGTGCGGCGCACGGAGCGTGCAATCAAACATCATGGACAACGCCCCCGCCGTCGCCGAACCGATTACCATGGAGGGAATGACGCGAATGGGATCGGCCGCCGCAAACGGTATGGCACCTTCGGTGATGAAGGACAATCCCATTACATAGTTGGTAATGCCGGCCTTTTGCTCATATTCGGTGAAACGATTCTTAAAGAGCGTGGTGCAAAGAGCAATAGCCAACGGAGGAACCATGCCGCCGGCCATAACCGCCGCCATAACGTGATATTCGCCGCTCGCCAAAAGCCCCGTGCCGGTAACGTACGCCGCTTTGTTGATGGGGCCGCCCATATCTATGGCCATCATACCGCCGACAACGACACCGATCATGACTTTGGCGCTTTGATCCATATTCTTCAGCGTATCGACAAGCCATGTATTGATTTCGCCCACCGGCGGCGCGATAACATAGGTACAAATAACACCGATTAAGAACACGCCCAAAAGCGGGTAGAGCAAAACGGGTTTCACGCCTTCCAAGGCATCCGGCAAACCCGACAAAATCGCCTTCAAAGCGTTGACGGCATAACCGGCGATGAAACCGGCCAACAACGCACCCAAGAAGCCCGAACCGTTTGAGGCCGAAAGCGCACCGCCGACGAAACCAACCGCCAAACCCGGACGATCGGCAATCGACATGGCAATAAAACCGGCCAATACCGGAAGCATGAACCCGAACGATGCGCCGCCCACATCCATGAAGAACTTAGCCGTCGGCGTGTTGCTGCCGAAATGGCTCGGATCAATCGTGAAATCGTCCAAAAGGAACGCCATCGCAATTAAGATACCGCCGCCCACGACAAAGGGCAACATATGGCTGACGCCGTTCATAAGGTGCTTATAAATTTGCCGCCCCAATGACTCTTCGGCAACGGCCACGCCGGGCGCCGCCGAAGACGCCGCCGCCCGTTGGGCGCCGCCCGCCGACGATGCCGCCGCCGCACTCGTGCCGCCGCCCGTATGGTGATAAAGGGGCGCTTTGCCGCTCATAGCCTTATCAATTAACTCGTCGGCCTTGTTGATGCCGTCGGCAACTTTCGTAATAATAATCGGCTTGCCTTCAAAACGCGCCATTTCCACATTTTTGTCGGCGGCTATGATAATGGCATCGGCTTTGCGGATTTCATCAAACGTCAGCAAATCCTTAACGCCGCCGGAGCCGTTCTTTTCAACCTTAATCGAAACGCCTTTCTTTTTGGCGGCCTGTTCCAAACCTTCCGCCGCCATAAAGGTATGCGCGATACCCGTCGGGCAAGCCGTAACCGCCAAAATCTGAATGTGATCGGCAGCCGGCATAGGCATGACGACGGGCGCATCTTCATCACGCGGCACAGGCGCAACGGGCGCCGCCGGTTTGGACGGCGCGACAAACTTGCCGTCCTCTTTGTCATCAATCAATTTCAAAAATTCTTCTTTGGTTGATGCCGCAATAAGGGCTTCCTTGAAGTCCTTCTCCATGAGCATGGTCGCCAGCTTGGACAAAATCGTCAAATGCTCGTCGTTACTGCCGGCAGGCGCGGCAATCATGAAGAACAAGCGCGACGGCCTGCCGTCCATAGCTTCATAATCCATGCCGGAAGGAACGGTCATAGCCGCCAACCCCGGTTCTTTTACGCCGGTGCTCTTGGCATGCGGCGTGGCCAGTCCGTCGCCAAGCCCGGTCGTGCCGGAAGCTTCACGCGCCAGAACGTCTTTTTCATACTGATCGGGGTCAGACAAATGTCCGCCTTGTCCCATGAGTTGCACCAACATATGGATGGCGTGCTTCTTCTCGGTGGGATTGGCGCCTATGACTATCGACTGACTCTTGAGCAAATCGGTTATACGCATTATAATTGCTCCTTTTATTACGCGTCACCGGCGCATAGCACTTGTGACGCGTCATGAACAACCGTCGGCCATACCGCCGGTTGTTATCAATTAGTTCCCAAGTTGCGCCAACAGCGCATCCACTTCCGCACGAGTGGCCAAATCTTTCGAGAACGCCGACGCCGAACCGGCGGCTACGCCCATGCGAAACGCCTTTTCATAATCGCCGCCCGTTTCGGCAAGCCCCGTCAAAAAGCCGGCCACCATGGAATCGCCCGCTCCCACCGAAGTGACCAACGTGCCTTTCGGCGCCGGCGAACGGTGGCTTTCGCCTTTCTCGTCCAATAAAATCGCGCCGTCGCCGCCCAAAGAAACCAAGACGTTCTTCGCGCCTTTCTTTTGCAGCTGCTTGGCGTAACTTAAATATTCCTCATCGGTCGATATCTTCACATCAAAAAGTTCTTCAAGCTCATGATTATTGGGCTTAATCAAAAACGGGCCGAACTTTAGGACGTTAAGCAACAACTTCTTCGTCGCATCCACGACACAGCGCACACCTCTGCCGTAAAGACGCGCCAAAATGCGCTCGTACATATCGTCGGGCAAAGTGTTCGGTATCGACCCCGCCAAAACCAATGTGTCTCCGGCTTTCAACGTCTTGTCGATCTGGGTTATCAACGCCTGCCATTGCGCCTCGCTGATATTAGGCCCTTGACCGTTGATTTCCGTTTCGGTCTCGGCCTTTACTTTGGCGTTAATCCGCGTAAAGCCCTTAGGCAACTGAACAAAGTCAAAACTGACGTTTTTTTCTCTTAGCTGCCGCTTGACTTCTTCGCCGGTAAACCCGGCTATGAAGCCCAGAGCCGTGCTTTTTTGCCCCAAATTGCCGAGAACGACGGAAACATTGATGCCCTTGCCGCCCGCCATGACTTTTTCAAAGGTAACGCGGTTGGTGCCGCCCACCTCCAAAGTATCAAGCCGAACTATATAATCAAGAGCCGGATTGAATGTTACCGTATAGATCATATGAATCCCCCCTAACTGCCATATATATATACTGTGCAAAGCGAAATTTTCCTGCCACAACATCAAGAAAATTTTCCGTGTCATTCGGCAACGACACGGTTACGCCCCGATTCCTTGGCACGGTACAGCCGCTTGTCCGCCGCGTTTATGTTTTCGTCCGGCGTCAGGTGCGAATCATACTCGGCGCAGCCAAAGCTCATGGTTACCTTAAGTTCCCGCTCCCCATAACGACAAACAGATTCTTCGATGCTCAAGCGAATACGTTCCGCCACCCGGCGCACATTTTCAATATCCGCTCCCGCAAACAACAACAAAAATTCCTCGCCGCCCCAACGATAAATGCTGTCTTTTTCGCGCACATTGCCCCGCATAACCTTTGCTACGTGCCGCAAAACGGCATCACCGGCATTATGCCCGTAAGTATCGTTGAACACTTTGAAATGATCAATGTCGCACATTATCAACGACAGCGTCTCCGTATTGTCTTCTTGCAACAAATAACGGTATTTTGTCTGCATATCGCCAAAGAAACATTGTCGATTTTTAAGCCCCGTCAACTTATCTTTTTGCGCCGCATCCAAAAACAAATCCGACTCCAGGGCAATGCCGCAAATAAACGCCGCTATGGATAAGCGTTTTACATCTTCATTTTCGTCAAATCCGACTGCGGCACCGAGTTTGTTGATAACCTGAAAAGCGCCGATGACTTCGCCGCGACAATCGGAAACGGGCAAAACCATCACCGACTTGGTGACGTACCCCGTGTCCTTGTCCACTTTGGCGTTAAAGCGAGCGTTGTTGTACGGATCATTGGTAATGACGGGACAATTTTCCGCCAACGCCTGCCCAACCAAGCCTTCGCCCTCATTTATCTCGATAAGTTTCACACCGGTGGCCGCCGTAGTCACCAACTTATGCTCCACTTTGTCCCAGCGCCAAAAACTCGCCCGATCGGCATTTACCAACACACGCCCCAATTCCGCAAAATCGGCAAACACATTATTGTGCCCTTCGCCGTCGGCGTTATTCTGCCGCATCTCGGTATAAAGCCGTTCCATAACGGTAAAAATACTGTCCAATATTCTTACTTCGTCGGTATTGCTGTCCATGACATCTCCTCACCGTGTCCTTCAACACGCCACCATAGCCGATCTCATCTCGATTCGCCGACCGGTCGGCCATGCCGCTTTACTCGTCAAACCGCCGCTCACACGACAATATTGTCGGCTATTTTCGCAAACGAAACATTGCCCATGGCTCCAAATGTTTTATCCATATCTTTCAGTTCGTCGTCATTTCGCCACGGCGCATGATGAACCAATACCAATTTCTTGGCGGATGCGGCACGCGCTATCTTTATGCCTTCTTGCGGGGTTGAATGTCCATAACCCTTATACCGCAAGTATTCCTCGTCCGTATATTGCGCGTCATACAACAAAAGATCGCAATTTGCCGCAAAATCGACAAGTGCGGCAACGGATTCGGGCGAATGTTCAAAATCCGTGGCGTATACCAGGGACTTATTCCCATACGTCAGCCGAAAAAGCGTTGCGCCGCCGGGATGCGCCCCTTCTTGCGCCACAACTTTCACCGCGCCGACGTTAAATTCCGTCCTTGTCGGCGGCAATTCATGAATCACGCATTTTGCCGAATAATCATCGAGCAGACACGGCCAAAACGGCGGCGATATATAGCGGTCAATCGCCGCCTTGACCGTCAACCCGGCTCGCGGCACGGCATAAATATCAATCAATCGCTCCTTTTGCCCAAGCGCGGAAAAAAACGGCAACCCCACGATATGATCAATGTGCATATGCGTCAAAAGCAAGGTGACGTTCGTGCCGACTTGCGGGATTGCTCCGGCAATGCCCGATCCGGCGTCAAGATATATCTCCTCGTTTCCCGCCCGCACCAAATAACAGGATGTAGCGCCGCCGTACAACGCTACTTTACCGCCTTCGCCGGGCATCGAACCACGCGTTCCCAAAACCTTCAAACGCATATCGGCAACGATATTGGCATTACTCGCATTATCCAATGGATTGACCCCCCTTGCCGTTTTTGAACGAACGAAACGCAAAAATTGTCATCGGCTCCGCTTTGCCTTTCATTTGAATATCGCCGGCCAACACAAAATTCGCTTTGTCTTTCAGCATATCAGCCACGACCTTCGAAACATAAACGTGTCCGCCGGGAGCGTTTTCTTCAAGCCGCGCCGCCGTATTCACCGTATCGCCGATAACCGTATAATCCATACGCGCCTCGGACCCTATTTTGCCGACCACCGCACTGCCCCAATTAACACCGATGCCAAACGCCACCTGCCGCTTGTATTGTCGGCTTATGCTTTCGTTCAATGCGGCGCCTTCTTTTACCATAAGCGCCGCCGCTTTCACGGCGAGCAACACGGCCTCGTCACCGTAATCGTCGGCCTTCCAATACGCCATTGTGCAATCACCGATAAATTTATCCACCGTACCTTTGCAATCCATAACGCATTTCGTCGTCAACGTCAAATATTGGTTAAGTATAGAGACAACTTTCTGCGGATCGCCGATCTCCTCGCTCATGGACGTAAACCCGCGAATATCCACGAACAATACCGCCACATTCATAGTCTCGCCGCCCACTTGCAACGATTCCTTGCCGTGGGCAATATCCGCCGCCACATTGGCATCGAGAAACCGTCCCATTGCCAAAAGCAAATTTTCCATGCCCATCCGTGCCAAAGCATAATTTGTTACAATAGCTCCGACGAATAATATGCTAAGCGCCAAAGGAATCCATGTAACGTGCAAAATCGTGCCGCTTGCATAAAAAATTTTACAAAGCGCCAACCAAGCCGCGCAAAGTCCCAACCATAAGCATACGGATTTTCGCATATTGGCCACACGAAAGCAAAATTCCGCACAATACGCTACGACGAACAACACAAAAACCTGCGGAAAATCCGCCGCTTCACGAGGGAAAAAACCTTTGGCATACGCTTCGATGGCATTGGCGTGTACCTCCGTGCCGTACATAAAGCTGGGTCTTGTAATGGCCGTGGCAAAATTATCGTCGCTGCCCGGCAAACAAATGCCGATTATGACGATTTTATCCTTGTATTTTTCCGCGGCAACCTTGCCCTCCAACAAATCCGCAAAATTTATGCCGGTATAATAGCTCGTTGCCGTAAACGGCAGGTAAAACACGCCGTTACCGATTGTCACCGGCGGCTCTTTCGCTGCAACGCCTTTATAATCGCAGTACCTTTCATACAATACCCGCGACAACGACTTTATTTGCCCTCGCTCAGCCGTATTCACATACAAAAGATCATGACGCGTTATGCCGTCCATATCCTCAACATCGTTGATATGGCCGACATCAACGACCGAGTTAAGCGCGGCATAAGGCAGTCCCAACGGCAAAATTTGGTTCCAGGGTGCATAAGGGTCGCCTTCGACATCGGGCGCATTGTCGGGATCCACGGCACAGGCCATAACCACGTTGCCCAAGCGAGCGCAAGCCTCGACAAGCATTTTGTCCCCCTCGACGTCGGACGGATTGTTGCCGCTTATCAAACCATCCACCCCGATAACGGCAGGCCGGTCAGCGCCTTCGTTTAATACATCTATCCCTTTTGCCAAACCGCGCCTTAACCATGAGGATAACTTTCCGTACTTGTCAACGGTTTTTTGGTCGATACCGATTATAACTATGTTGTCGGTCTTTTGGCCAACGCGTTGATAAAACCCGTCGGCGGCATTTAAGTCAAAATCGACCAACCACCGCGACGTTACAACGAACGTCACTAACAACGCCGCCAAAAGTGCATCGACGATACGCATCACCAAATGGCGGTCAACCTGCCGTCCCCGCAATGCCAATCCTCCCGTCACACATCGCCGCTGCCGGCGGAACCGTCATAATTGTCGTTAAAGCCGCGGATCCGGTGACTTACAAACATAACCGCGCCTCTATCCAAAAAATGCGACGCCATATTTTCGCGAAGTATACGATCGGAATCAATCTTCGTCAAAACCGGGGTACTTCCGTCATTGGTTAATTCCGATGCTTTTATAATCAAAGGATTGTTGCCGACACGTTGCAAATTTCCCTTCATACCCGCCGCATAACCAATCATTCCGTTCTCCAAGACCGTATTGTAATCAAGGTTGTTGTAGCCGTAAACCGTTTCATTACCCGCATTTTTTATTATCGGTGTCAATACGGGATTAAGTTCGCCGTCATCATCCGCCGCCGCATCACTGCAATCAATAATAAGCCCCGTATAATCTCCGACCGTCGGCTCCGTCACTCCGTAACTCGACGGCATCGGAAAAGCGTTTTTTTTCACCGGCTTAAACACTTCTTTGGCAACGGAATTTGTCACACCGTAAAGTGGAACGGCCACGGTTACGGTACAGACATTATCATCGTCATATTCTTCTTTTATAGTTTCGGCACCCTTAATAAAAGCTTCCACTTTACCGGCCGAAAAATACGCATTGGCGGTCACTTGTATTCCCGCCGCTTTTACCGCCAAATTTCGATAGGCATCAAGCTCCGCCGCCTTCTTGGCAAAAACACGCGCTTGCAACCGGGTCTTGGCTCGTTCCGGCGGCAAGCCTTGCCCTTCGGCATAAATAACATCGTTTACCCACCAATCCGCTTCCGATTGAAGTGCCGCTTCAACGGTACAAAACGGCGCAACGACCGTCAAAAAAACAGCAACAACCGCGCCAAAGAACATATATCGGAATAAGCGCAACGCCCCATGCGCCACATCGGAATTTTGTCGCACTGTAAAATCTTGTTTCGGCATACCAAACGCCCCTTTGTCATACGACTGCAATCATACCGTTTAATCCGTGAAGTCGCCGTGCAAATTCGACGAATACTCTAACTTATCCTGCCGCGAATGTTCTTTCATCGCAAAAAAAAATCGGGCATAAGCCCGATTTTTCAA
>CAJORE010000079.1 GCA_905236595.1 uncultured Selenomonadaceae bacterium
CTTGCGTTCCGTCATATCGCAAAAAAGAAATTTTCTGCCATTATACCGCATAAATTAACGGGAGTAAACAAAAAAATCCTTGTCCGGGCTGTGCTTCGGTGGTAGGATATATCGGTAAGGCAAACGCATCAAAATTTTTGGTTGCGGTTTTCCCGCCCAAGGAGCTATGAACCAACCGCACACCGGCATTTGTTTTTGCGCTCGGCCTACGCTCCTTCCGCAAAGCGCCGCTTCCGTCGGCATTGACAGCGCAATATTTCAGCATTTCAGCAAACGAGGCATAAAAACATGAAAACATTAAACGAACTGGCCGCATTTATCGGCGGCACCGTCACGGGAGGCAACGGGCAAATCGCCGTAACGACCATAACCCACGACAGCCGCGAAGTAATCCCCGGCACGCTCTTTATCTGCGAAAAAGGCGCCCACGTTGACGGGCATGACTTTATCGACACGGCCATAGCGCACGGCGCCGTCGCAATAATGACCGAACGCGCCGACGTAACGGCAAGCGTACCCGTACTGCATACACGCGAAAACATGGCCGACACCCTGTCAAAACTTGCTCCCTATTTCCACGATTATCCCGCTCGCGCCATGCGCATTATCGGCATAACCGGCACCAACGGCAAAACCACCGTCAGCTACATGATTCGCGCCGCCCTCCTGCGCGCCGGTTTCAAGGTGGGGCTTATCGGCACACTCCAAATAATGATCGGCATCGACCGCTACCCCATCCACAACACCACCCCCGACCCGGTAACGCTCCAAAACACGCTGGCCAAAATGCGCACCGCCGGTTGCGATTATGTGGTCATGGAAGTGTCAAGCCACGCCCTCGCCCTGAACCGCATTGCCGGCATTGATTTTTCGGCAACGGCCTTTACAAATTTGACACAGGATCATCTTGATTTCCATAAAAACATTGACAATTATCGCCACGCCAAAGCACGGCTTTTTGCAATAACCCCCCCCGACGGCACCGCTGCCATAAACATCGACGACAAATCGGGGACGTTTATGCTGAGCCATGCCAAGTGCCGCCCCATGACCTACGGCATAAAGGATGCCGCAGCTTTTGTACGCGCCGAGAACGTGAAAATAACCGGTGACGGTGTGCGCTTCTTGCTCCGAAGCCGCAACGGAGCTGTGGAAATGTCCCTCAAAGTTACGGGGCTGTTCAACGTCTACAACGCGCTGTGCGCCGCCGCCGTCTGCCTTGCCGAACACATCAACATCGGCATAATAAAAGTGGCGCTTGAAAATTTCACCGCCGTGCCGGGACGCTTTGAAGCGGTTCGCGCCGGACAAAAATTCACCGTCATCGTCGATTATGCCCACACGCCGGACGGCATGGAAAACGTTTTGGCCACCGCCAAGACAATCGTCGGCGACAACGGGGGGCGCATTATCACCGTCTTTGGGTGCGGCGGCGACCGCGATCCGCTGAAGCGCCCCATAATGGGACGCATTGCCGCGCAAATGTCCGACACGGTCATCGCCACAAGCGACAATCCGCGCACGGAAGATCCCGCCGCTATCTTGCGCCAGGTGGAGGAAGGCATAGCCAAAAAAATCGGCGACAAACACCACGAATGTATCGAGGATCGTCGCCAAGCGATTTTCCGCGCCATAGAGCTTGCCCAACCGGGTGACATCGTCATGATTTTGGGCAAGGGACACGAGGATTATCAAATTTTGAAAGACAAAACCATCCACTTCGACGATAAGGAAGTGGCGCGGGACGCCATCGGCAAAATCGGCTCCCGCTGACGAAGCCTCCCCCTCGTCACAAGGCGACGATGCTCCCGTCGCCCAACATGAACAGATAACGTTCGGCAACGCGCTTGCCCGTCACGCTTTCAACGGCGGCGGTATAAAGATCAATTTGCAGACGGTATGTTTCGCGCACCTTGGCGGGGGTCGTATCGCGGTCGGTTTTATAGTCCACCAGCACCAAGCCGCTTTCGTCGGCAAAGAGCAAGTCGATTACCCCCTGCACAAATATTTTCTCGTCCTCCGCCGCCTCCGGGAAAAATTTTTTTGCCGCTATTCGTTGCGAAAAAGGCAGTTCCCGGTATTTTTCGGTAGCGTTCAACAGCCGTTCGCCCAAAGGCGACGCAAAAAACGCCGCAACCTTGGCGGGATTGACGATTCTTATTTCTTCGTCCGAAAAAATATCCTTCGCCCGCATCGTCGCAAGTTGCGCCCTTATCCCCGTCGGCGACAAATCGCCCGTCAAATCCGTATGTTGCATTACGCTGTGCATAATCGTGCCGTAATCGGCGCCCGTAAGACGTGTTTCACGCAAAAATTGCGGCGTTTTCCACGGCAGTTTTTCGGCGTTCGTGATGTTGTCAAGGTTGGCCGCTTCGTCATCAATCTCGACGAAACGGCGCTTTAACTCGGTGACGGACAACTTTGCCGGGACATTTTTCACGCCCTTAAAATCATAATGCGCCCGCAACAAGCCTTCAACCTCGGCCTTGTGGCGTGAAGGCGGCAACTTTTCACCCCGTTTTACACTCATAAGCAACGCATCGTCTTTTATTTTGGCGGTGCGGCTTTTTATTTGCGACGCGGGAATTATTTGCGTCCGCCACGGCACGGTATCGGCGGCGAACGCTTCCGCCGCCTCGTCTGCCGCAAAATCGCGCAACGCCTTGCCGCAACTTTCGCCCCGCATAATGCTCATTACGCACCACGCCAAGAACGAATCGGCAGCGGCGGGCGCAAAAGGCGGCAACTCGCGTCCATAACCCTCCGCCGCATCGGACACGGTGCCAAAGCGGGCATATTTACGCAACATCGCCGCAAATTTATCCTTGGTGCCGCCCGTGCCGACCACAATCAACTGTTCCCGGGCGCGGGTCAAGGCAACGTACAAAACCCGCAGTTCTTCGGCTTTGGCTTCGGCTTGGACGCGATACGCCGTCGCCTGCCGCGCAAACGTCGGATAACGGAAAGCCCCCTCGCTGTTTAGCGCATAAGGCCCAAGCCCCAATTCGCCGTGCAAAATAAGTTCGCCGCTCTCGCCGGTGAATTTTGTCCCGGCGGCCGCCAAAAACACCAAGGGAAATTCCAAGCCCTTGCTCTTGTGAATGGTCATAATCCGCAAAACATCTTCGCTGTCGCTCAATGTTCTGGCCACCGCCAAATCGGTGTCGGCGTTTTGCATACGCTCCACAAAACGCAAAAAGCGAAAAAGGGACCGAAAATTCGTCGTTTCGTATTCGGCGGCGCGGTCAATGAGCATACGCAAATTGGCCTGCCGCAATGTGCCGCCCGCAAGGGATCCCGCGTAATCATAATACCCCGTGTCGCGATAAAGCTCCGCAATAAGTTCGGGAACGCTTAGATCCCGCGCCAAGTCCCGCCACCGCGTCAAACGTACCAAAAAATCCGCGACTTTGGCGACCAATTTGGCGGGAAGGGTTGTTTGACACGTTGCCGCACGCTTGAGCGCCGCAAAAAGATCGTCGCCGACCACGTCGGCTAAAGCGTCGGCATCGGCAATATCGTTTTGCCGGGCGGCGGTGCGAATCTTGGCCAATTCGGCAGGGGAGAAGCCGCCGATAACCGACAGCAAAACAGCGGCCAACGGAATATCTTGGCGGGCATTGTCGATAATCGCCAAAAGCGCCAGCATCAGTTTTATCTCCGTCGCCGCAAAATAGCCCGCGTCCATGGACGCATAAGCGGGTATGCCGTTGCGCTTAAACACTTCGAGCATTTTTTCGGCGCGCCCTTTGACGGAACGCATAAGCACGACGGCATCACGGAATTTCAGCGGACGATACGTCTTGGTTGCCTTGTCAAATACCTGCGTCCCCGCCGCCATAAGTGCGTTCAAACGATCGGCAATGAATTGGGCTTCGCGCTCAATGCCCGCCAACGTCTCCCCTGTCTCCTCCTCCTTCGCCGCTTCGTCGCTGTCTTTGTCTTTATCGTTGTCGTTGACAATCACCGCCAGCTCCGCACCGCGCAAAACACCGGCGGCGCCGGCGGGGGGCGGCGGGTACTCCGCGCCGGGGTAGAGCTTGGCCGCCTCATCGTAACTAAGCTCCATCGTCGCTTCGTTCATCAACTGCTCAAACAGGAAGTTTATCGCCGCCAACACTTCCCGGCGACTGCGGAAATTCTGCTTCAGGTCAATTCGCGCAAAGCCTTCGCCCGCCGTCGGATAGGTTTTGTATTTCTCCAAAAACAACGTCGGATCGGCTAATCGAAAACGATATATACTCTGCTTCACGTCACCCACAACAAACAGATTGGCTTTTTCGGGGGAGGCAATCATCGCCAAAATCGTCTCTTGCACCCCGTTGGTATCTTGGTACTCGTCCACCATCACCTGCGCGAATTTTTCCCTTAGCGCCAGCGCCGTTGCCGACGGAGTAAGCCGCTCTTCGTCTTCGACCAGAATTTTCAGCGCATAATGCTCCAAGTCGGCAAAATCCGCCAGATTTTTTTCCCGCTTGGCGGCGGCAAACTTCGCGGCAAAAGCCATCGTCAGACGAATCAGTTCGCAAACGAAGGGATATACGCTTCGCAAATCGGCCATAATGTTTTCTTCGCTTGCCGAAAAATACTTATCCTTAAGCGCCCCCAAGGCTTTTTTGTACCGGTCACGCGGTTCGCTCACCCGCGCCTTGTCCTCGGCCGCGGCATTTTTTTCGGCCTTCAGCTTAAAATCCATGGCGGCAAAGCTGTCTTGCAAAGCGGCAAAATCACCGTACAACGCATCCAAGGCGTTTTCAATGGCTTCTTTGTGCAAGTCGATACATTCGGCATAAACGTTCAGCCCGCACTCATCCGCCGCCCGTGCCGCTTCATCGTTATCGGCCAGCGCCTCCGTAAGCGCAAATTCCGTCTCTTCCCGCATCGCCTTGTACCATACGGTGTCTTGGAGCTTCGCCCCGGGCGCGACGTTAAAACTTGCGGCAACGGCGGTCAGCCACTTTTGCGGGAAGGGGCGGCTCAAGGCAAAATCGTAAATCTGCCGGATAAGCGCGGCCAATTTGCCGTCATCTTTGGCGCCATCCGCCAAACTGTCGGCCAACTGCCGAAAAACCACCCGGTTCTCTTCGTAAGCCTCCGCAATCAACTCGTCCAATACATCCTCGGCAATCAGCCGCAATTCCTCCGTCAGTCCTAAGCGAAAATCCGGTTCCAACGGCAAAGCGAGAATGTTTTGCCGCAAAAGCGTCAGACAAAAGGAATGGAGCGTCGAAATATCAGCCGACGGCAACAAGACCCGCTGTCGCTCAAGCCGCGCCAGCTTTTGCGGATCGGTCTCAAGCGCCGCTTTGGCGCTCAGCGCCGCGCCGATGCGTTCCGTCATCTCCTCGGCCGCGGCATGGGTAAAAGTGACGACCAACAACTTATCGACGTCGATGTTTTCTTCGGTGACAAGCCTTATTATGCGCTCCACCAAAACAGCGGTCTTCCCGGAACCGGCCGCCGCCGCCGTCAATAGATTTTTACCCCGCGTCGTTATCGCTTGTTCCTGCGCCGCTGTCCAAGCCAATTCCGGTCACTCTCCTCATTTCCTCAATCATTTCTTCGGGCGTTTTCTTCGGCAACTCCCTGTAGGCATAGCCTTCAATCAACGGGTCAAACCCGCACACCGTACCGTAGAGGCAAAATTCGCAGGGAGCTTTTTGCTTATCGACTTTGGCGGGAGCGGCGGCAACGTTGCCCGCCATTATGCCGTCCCCCGTTTCTTTCAATATATGTTCGATATACGCCGCCAACAAATGAAATTCCTCGCGGCTTTTCGTGCGTCCCCGATCGGTTTTGTATATCCCTTCTTTGCCGATACGAATGCCCAGGTACTTTTGCGTCTTGTCAATGTCGCGGACAATGGCAACATCATCAACGGTCCAGCCGCCCATTTTCAGTTCGGCGTCCCGTTTCTTTTCGGCATCGGCCTTATCAATGCGCCCCGTCGCGGTAATGAGCGGATAGCGCAGAAAAAAGTACAGCATACCCGCCGGCAGAGCCTCTTTGCCGGACTTGGCCGCCAAGATATTCTTCGCCGCCAGCAGGTAGGTCAAAAGTTGCATTTGCAATCCGTAGTACACCCGTGTTAAATCAAGATTCACCTTGCCGGATTTATAATCATAAATCAAAAACAACTCGCCGTCGTCGCTTACGTCCAAACGATCAATCTTTCCCGTAAGCTCCAAGCGGGTGCCGTCCTTCAAAGTAAACGTCAAATTCGCCGCCGCAAAATTTTGCTCGTAAAATTTCGGGTGGAAACGACTTGCCCGATCAAGTTTTATCAACCGTGCCACGCTCTTTAACGTTATCCGTTTGATGCGATCTAACCGTGAACGATATTGCGCGGAACTTACCAACAACGCATTTTGCATTTTCGGCGCCAATTCGCCCAAAATATCATCGACAATCTGCGCCGCTTCCTCTTCGCTCACGTCGCCCCACGCTCGGTTTTCGTCCAAAAGCCGCATACCGAATTCCCGCAAGACTTCATGTAACAATATGCCCAAATCCAAGGCCGCAAAACGACGTTCCGGCCGTTCGACAAGTTTCAGCCCGAAATCGGCAAAGTGGGCAAAGGGGCATTTGCGAAAACTTTCAAAGCGGGTAATGCTGCCTTTGAGCCGTTTGTTTTTGGTAAAAAGATCGACGGCGGTACGCTTATCGAGAAGCTCCCCGGGGCTTTTGGCAAACAGTCCGGCTAAGGCAACCTCGCGGCGAAACGCCACCTTTTCATCGTCCTTCAAGACATTGTAGACATCGCGCCAAAAATCAGCCGACACGCCCGTATCGCGGCGACTTCTAAAAGCCGTTGCCAAAGCGCTCGTTGCCGTATCGCCGTTTATCAGTTTCAAGCGGTCGAGATAATTCATTTCATCGACGGCCACGGCAAAATTTTCCAACGGCACGGGCAAAAATTCCGCCTTGGGCAACAACCGCCACAAATCCCTGACCGCTTTGGCGGGTGTCAACCCGTCGCCGGACGCATCCGCCAACGCATAGGACACAAAAAGCCGCTCCTTGGCTTTTGTGAAACCGCGATAGAGCAAATATTTTTCCGTAAGCGCCACATCGGTGCTGCCGGCGGGGAGCTTTATTCCCGCTTCGCGCAACCGCAACCGATCGGCATCGGTAAATATGCCGCGTTCCTTGACACGGCGCGGCATTATGCCGTCGTTTGCCCCCATAACGAACAAAACGGGAATATTCTCCAAACTGTTCTGATCAAAATCTCCCACCGTCACGGCGTCAAGCCCCGGCGGTATAAGCGCCGCCGTCAACGCCGACAGTCCCCCGTCCAAAAGATCGGCATATTCCTCGCGGCTTATTGCATCGACCTCCGCCGTTTCGACAAATTGGTCAAACAGCGCCACAACCCCATCCCATACCTGCCGGTGAAGGAGCGCCACATCAAGCCGTCCTTCGTTTTCGGCACAGGCTGTCCACTGTTCAAGGGTTTGCGGCACTTTGATGGCCAACAAAAAATCGTACAGCGCCGTCGTTATCTGCCGCACGGTCTTAGCCGCCGCCATTTGCTCCGCCAAAGGGGAGAGCGCTTCGGCAACGCGGC
>CAJORE010000080.1 GCA_905236595.1 uncultured Selenomonadaceae bacterium
CCCATTATATGAAGAACGATGAAGTTCTTTTCCGCAACGTCGGCAAGCGCCCTATCCAAAAGCGGCAGGATTTTTTCGTCGTGCTCTATCACATATTCGTCAACAAGCGCCCCGGTTGAAGAATTTTTTATGGCGGTAAAAAATTTTTTGTCGCAACGATTTGCATAAGCTCGCGCCACATTGCCGTAAATCCCCGAAGTTTCTTGGTTTGATACCCATAAGGTACGATACCCCGCCTTTTTCATTACGTCGATTAGATTTCCGTATTTGTACCACTTATCGGCTGATTCATTATTGCTAAAGGACAGTAATTTTTGGAACACCAACGAAGTTTCGGACTGAGGGCTTACAACATCGTCGAACATCAACATACTGCCGTCGGCAACGTGCTTTTCGGCAAAAGGCGTGTTGGGATTGTGCCAACCGTATATTCCCATGTGGTTGCGGCTCGTTGACTCGCCGACAATAAGAACGATATACGGTATGGTGCTGTTGTTTTCGTCTATGACGATGTTTTGTGCGCTTAAATTGTCATAGGTTTCACGGTATTCGGCGATTTCCAGCACGGACTGTGGCAGGGACACAATCGTTCGCAAAAGCGGCGCACAAGCCCCGCCGAAAAAGTGATAAGGAAAAAGTGCGGCGTAGGCAAAAAAACCGCACACAACAACAGCCGTAGGCACCGACAAACGAAGATGTTCTTTGGCGAATTTCTGCGATGCAACCGCCATTGCCACCGTCAACAACAGACCTGTGACGATGGGAAGAATGTGCATGAATACAAATTCACGAATTTCCCATATATTTGTATCCAAAATCAAATTTATTGCCGCCTCGTCGAATATGCTGCCGTATTGGCGAAAAAGCAACAAATCTGCGGCAAACAAAAGCGCGGCGACGGCGACGACGGGAACGGCGACGTACTTGGGCAACTTGTTCAAGACAATCGCCATGACGATGCTCTCAAACAAAAGCTTCAGGATAAACGACGAAACTATTACGGCTAACTCTATACCATGAGCCAGCATGGCACCCATCTTAATGGCGCGAACCAACCATACTCCGCCGAAAAGGAAATATATCGGCCAGCCGAAGGAAAATCCACCAAAAGCGTTCAGACAGCGCCACAATTTATCTATTGCTCCCGCCCCCCTTTTTTGTTGCACAACTTTTCACAACACAGCGGGGAGAGTATATCACAAAATTTTTTTCAACACAACGAAGAAGATTCCCGTGCGGTGCAACCAAAGACAAGTATTCCCATCAATACCGGTTGGTTTTTATTTTCCCGTCTGTCGAACCCATAAACAAACCGCAAAATTTTAATGCGTTCACTATAAAAATATGTTATTATACCGGCGTTAACGATTTTTATAAAGGAGCAAGCTCATGAATACCTTAAAAACCACCGTCCTCATGGCGCTTCTGACGGGAATTATGATTGCCGTCGGCGGCGCCGTGGGTGGCGATTTTGGTGCCGTGGTAATGTTGGTCATTTCCCTCGGCATGAATTTTTTTTCCTATTGGTTCAGCGACAGCGTTGTCCTTAAAATGTATGATGCCCGGCAGGTTTCGGCCGGCGAAGCCCCGGATTTATACAATCTCGTCGCCGATTTGGCCAAACGGGCGCATTTGCCCATGCCGAAAGTTTGCGTAATAAATTCCGATGTCCCCAACGCCTTCGCTACGGGCAGGAACCCGAACCACGCCGCCGTGGCGGTAACGACGGGCATAATGCGCGCCTTAAATTACGAAGAACTGTCCGGCGTCTTGGCTCACGAACTTTCGCATATCAAGCACCGCGACACCCTCATATCGACAGTCGCCGCCTCCATCGCCGGTGTTATTTCCATGATTGCCAACATAGCGCAATGGGCGGCGATTTTCGGCAGCAACCGCGACGACGAAGACAACGGCGGCATAATCGGATCCTTGGTCACGATTATCATTGCACCGTTGGCGGCGATGCTTATTCAAATGGCCATATCTCGTTCCCGCGAGTACGATGCCGATAAGTCGGGCGGAGAAATCTGCGGCAATCCGCTCTATTTGGCAAACGCGCTGACGAAAATCGAAAACTATGCCGTGTCAAGCAACACCATGCAACAAGCAACCCCCGCAACGGCGCATATGTTCATCATAAATCCCTTCTCCGGCAGCGGCAAAGCGCTCATGAATCTCTTTTCGACACATCCGCAAACAAGCGATCGCGTGGCGCGGCTCAAAAGTCAAGCCTTGGCGCTTGCAAACGGTCGAGGTTGACCGACAATGACGTTGACCAAAACGGACACCATAAGCGCCATAGCCACCGCCGTCGGCGAAGGCGGCATCGGCATTGTTCGCATATCGGGGGATACGGCCATCGACGTTGCCGCAAAGATTTTTCGCGCCTCCTCCGGGCAAACGTTGCAGGAGGCTGCCGACCGACGTGTCTTATACGGGCGCATTGTCGATTTTGACGGCGAAACGGTGGACGAGGCATTGGTAATCATCATGCGGGCGCCCCATTCATACACGGCGGAAAATGTTGCGGAGATTCAATGCCACGGCGGCGCATTGCCGTTAAAAAAAGTCCTCGCCCTCACTTATGAGGCCGGAGCGCGACCGGCGGAACGCGGCGAATTTACCAAGCGGGCTTTTTTGAACGGACGCATTGATTTGACGCAGGCTCAAGCCGTCATGGATATGGTGCGCGCCAAGACCGAAGGATCGCGCCGGGTGGCGGCGGCGGCGCTTGCCGGACAAACGGCTACCAAAGTTGCCGCGCTCCGCCGCGAAATCTTGGGCATTATCGCGCATTTGGAAGCCCTCATTGATTTTCCCGAGGACGATGTGGAAAACATTGGCGCCCGACAAACCATTACGCAAATAACCGCAGTATCGGACAAAATCGAACGCTTCTTAAACGCCGCGCACACGGGCAAAATTTTGCGCGACGGATTGACTTGCGCCATTGCCGGCAAACCGAACGTCGGAAAATCAAGTTTGCTGAACGCCCTCTTAAACGAGGAACGAGCAATCGTTACGGATATTCCCGGCACTACCCGCGACAGCATCGAAGAATTTATCGACGTGGGCGGCATACCGCTAAA
>CAJORE010000081.1 GCA_905236595.1 uncultured Selenomonadaceae bacterium
GCGTAGTGGTGCTACGCTGAGGAGGAATGACGCAGTATGCCGGAAAAAGACCCGGCAAGGGTGCGGACGAATTATGCAGCGTTTCCTCAGATTCGTTGGTGTGGCAGATGGCGATCCCCAGACGGTTGTTGGGGAGAACCGCAATAAAAAGCCCATAGGGGCGGGGGAGCGCGGGATTGGCTTAAAATTTTCCAGGTTTACCTGCTTGTAAAAATAGTTGTTTGGGGTTATAATAGCGTCGCATTATTTTGCGCGGCGGTTTTGCCGCAGCTGGCTATTGTATTCATACCGTTTCGCACAAGCGATATTTTTTTATCGGTTCATGTTTTTTTTATCGTTTGTCGCAAAAACTCCGAAGGGGAGGATTTGTACCTTGAGTAAGAAGGGCTTTTTTAGCAAAAAAAAGTTGGCGGCAATTCTGGCGGCGCTGTCGCTAAACGCGACTGCCGCTTTTGCCGCCGATACCGTGCAGATGAATTTGCCCGACAGTGTGCAGCGGGCGCTTTTGCACAACCGTAGCATTAAACAGTCGTTGGCAAGCGTGGATAACGCCCGTTGGACACATTCGCGGGCAAGGCGCGCCACAGGCCCGACTTTGAGCTGGTCTACGTCGGCCGCCAAAATAGGCGGCAAAGTTTATGACGGCGCTACCGATCCCGCTTATAAGCGGGCATTTAGCAATAGCGTGACGGCGAGTATGCCCATTTACAGCGGCGGATCGCTTGAAGGTCAGATTGATTCTTCGCGTTACGGTTGGAATGCGGCGGATTTAACTCTTGAGAACCAAAAGCAGATTGTCAAATATAACGCCACGGCATATTATTATCAAATTTTGCAACGGCGCAATTTAATTGACGTTCAAGAAGAGGCGGTACGAACGCTTGAGGAACATTTGGCCAACGTCAGCGCCCAGTATCGCGTGGGAACGGTGGCAAAGTCCGACGTATTGTCCTCGCAGGTGCAGTTGGCCAACGCACAGCAAGCTTTGGTGACGGCGCAGAATAACTATGACGTTGCCATGGCGACATTGAATAATCTTATCGGTTTGCCGACCAATACCATGCTTGATATTGACGATCAGTTGAAATATACAAAGTATGATCTCAATTTGCAAACCTGCACGGATTATGCGCTATTAAACCGACCGGACGGCATTGCCGCCGATTATTCGGTGAAACAGGCAGAGGCGGCGGTGGATGTCGCCAAGGCGGGACGGCGGCCCACGGTGAATTTGTCCGCTTCCAAGGCTATCGCCGGCGAAGATCCGTTTGACGACAATCATACTTCAAGTGATGCATGGTCGGCCGGGGTCAATGCGACGTGGAATTTCTTCGACAACAATGTTACCGGCGCGGCTATTCATGCGGCGGAAGCTTCCTTGCGACAGGCTCAGGAATCGGCGGCCGCTACCAAGGAAAGTATTCAACTTGATGTGCGGACGGCGTATTTGGACTTGGGCGCCGCCGAAAAAAACATTCACACCACAGCCGTGGCCGTTGAGCAGGCCGAGGAAGATTACAAGATAGCGCAAGTCCGTTACAGCGCGGGTGTCGATACGAACTTGGCCGTCATGGACGCACAGGAAAAATTGACGGCGGCGCGTACCAATTATTATCAGGCGCTTTACGAGTACAATACGAGCAAAGCGGCGTTGGATAAGGCGATGGGTATACCTGTCGATATTGATGTTCCCACCTATGTGAACGCCGAAAATGAAGGTAAGTTGCCGAAGAAAGCTTACGAAGAAGCGTTGCTTCATGACCGTGATGCGGACGAAAAAGCCATAAGGGAAATAGCGCCCGTTATCGTCAATCCCGAGGCGAATGTGGTGCCGACGCCCGAAGGCAAAAATTTGGTGGACAAGAAAGAAAACATAGCGGCGCGGGACAATTCCGAGGCGGATAAGGCCGCCGCCAAAGCCGCCAAGAAGAAGGCCAAAGAAGAAGCAAAGGAAGCGCGTAAATTAAAGCGCGAACAAGATAAAGCTGACAAAGCCGCGCAAAAAACTCTTGCTCAAGCCGCCAAAGCCGAACAACGTGCAGATAAGGCAAGCGACGCAGAGCAACCGGCCGATGCGGCAAGCGTTGCCCGGGAAGCGGCGCGTTAAACGATAAAATCGGTCGTATAGTCAATGCCTTCCCCCTTCCGAGCGGGGAAGGGGAAGGCCATAATTGCGGGGCTTTGCCGGTGACTGCTTGCGTGTTGCTGTTTTGCCGTTCCAAAAGAACGGCAAAACGGGCAGATGAAGACAGTTATCGGCAAAGCCTTTTATTTTTTTGCAAACAAAAGCCTCGAACCTGTCAATGGTTCGAGGCTATATTTTAGTTTTCGTCGGTAATGATTTGCCGTCCGTCGTAAAAACCGCAGGAAGGGCAAACATGATGCGGCATACGCGGCTCATGGCATTGCGGACACGCGCTGTAGCCGGGCGCCGTTAATTTCCAGTTGGCACGACGCTTGTCGCGGTTCGCTTTCGATAATTTTCTTTTGGGTACTGCCATTCTATTCTACCTCTTTCCGTTGCAGAGCATCTTAAGTTGAAACAATCTTTTAAGGGAACCTCTAAAAACTATCTTTTTTGGGCTTCGCCCAAACCCAGCAGGGAGCTTCGCCCCCTGCACCCCGAATGTTTTTAGTTTTACGAGATGACCTTAAGCAAAAAAATCCTTTAATATTGCCAGCCGGGGGTCAATGATTTGACGGTCGCAACGGCAATCGCCGTCGTTCAGGTTGTGACCGCAAACGGGACAAAGCCCCAAGCAATCGTCGCGGCAATAATTGGCGGGCGGCTGTGCGGCGATTATCGTTTCGCGTACGGCATCATCAAGATCTATTGCGCCGTCGGGTGCAAGCAAGAAGGTTTCGTCATGTGCGTCGGCGGAAAAATCTTCGCAAAAGGTGTATGTCTCATCACGCTTTACGGGCGTTAGGCACCTGTCGCAAACAAAATTTTTCGTCACCGATACTGCGCCCTCAACGCGATAAGCCGCACCGGTAAAGCAAACACTCCCCGCGACGCGCACTTCGCCGTCAAAGGATACGCCGTCGCAATCGACAGCGAGTTCGTCGGCTGATGCGCTAAAAGAAAAAGCCTGCTTTTCGCCGTTCTTAACGAGCCGTGCCGACTCGATACGCATTTTCCAAAAACCTCCCACTTACACGGTATATGGCAAAACAATCGACTTTCGCCTTACCGCCCGCCCATTATAATGGGCGAAAAAAGTCTTGTCAAGAGGGGTATGCGGATTTTTTCGGCAGTTGCGTTATGATGACGCCGGTGAACATAAGCAGGCAACCGAAAATTTCGCGCCCCGTCATAATTTCGTTCAAAAACAGCCAACTGGCTAAGGCACCGAAAACGGATTCAAAGCTCATGATTATGGCTGCCGGTGCCGGATCGGCGTATTTTTGACCGATTATTTGGAGGGTAAAAGCGACACCGGCGCTCATAACGCCGCCGTAAAATATGGACAGCCAAGC
>CAJORE010000082.1 GCA_905236595.1 uncultured Selenomonadaceae bacterium
GCCGCATCGGGGTCGGAATTGCGCATGGATTTATGCAGGGCGGAAATCAAATTGTAATGTTCTTCGCCCTTTTTATCGTAGAGCAGGGATTTTTTGCCCAAGCAATCGCGCAACGTTTCTTGCGTCACCGTCGTTTTGCCGCCCTCAAGCTCGCCGTTCAGTATGACCATTTCGAGTGTGGAGAGCGCCACGCGGGCGTCGCCGTTGGCAAAATTAGCCACAAGCTCCAAAAGATCGTCGGCGATAATGACTTGTTGGTCGCCGAAGCCTTCGGGATGGTTTAGGGCGCGACGCAAAATCGACATGATTTCGTCTTTGGTCAGTTCGTGCAACACAAATACTTTGCACCGCGACAGCAAGGCGCCGTTTATTTCAAAGGACGGGTTTTCCGTCGTTGCGCCGATTAAAATTATACTGCCGCGTTCCACAAAAGGCAAAAACGCATCTTGTTGCGCTTTGTTGAAGCGGTGTATTTCATCGACAAACAAAATCGTGCGCGTGCCGTAAGCGCGGTTGTCCTCGGCTTGTTGCATTACGGCGCGGATTTCCTTTATGCCGCTTGTCACCGCCGAAAAATTGATGAACGCGGCCTTGGTGTACTTGGCGATGAGTTCCGCCAAAGTCGTTTTGCCTATGCCCGGCGTTCCCCAAAATATCATTGATGTTATGGTATCGTTTTCAATGAGCCGCCGCAAAACTTTGCCCTTGCCCAAAAGATGCGTTTGCCCGACAAATTCCTCAAGGGTCTGGGGGCGCAGTCGTGCCGCTAACGGACGCGGGACGGTCGCGGCGAAAAGTGATTGTTGTTGCATGAAAAAATCCCCGGCATTATAATGAACGCTGAAAATTGCCGGAAAACATTTGCGTCGGCTCTTTGCCTCGAACAAAGGGCAACGGCGCAAGGCACCGGCAAAGTGATTGACAAAGGAGACGATTTTGACGGAACGATTCATCCACGGTGGTAACGTGTACGACGAACCGACCAACGGCGCATGGCTTGACTTTTCCGCCAACATAAATCCGTTGGGGTTAAGCCGCGCCGTCAAACAGACGTTGCTCAACTGTTTGCCGCGCATCGTCTGTTATCCCGATCCGGCCGCCCGCCGATTAAAACAAGCCATTGCCGACTTTTATCGGGTGCCGCCCGAATGTATCGTTTTGGGCAACGGGGCAACGGAGCTTTTTTATTTGCTGTTCTTCGTTCTGCGGCCAAAGGCAACAATCATTCCGGCACCGACCTTTGCCGAATACGAACGGGCGGCGCTGGCGGCCAACGCCGCGCCGATTTTTTTACCCCTTGACGAAACCGATAACTTTGCCATAGGCGAACAATTTGCCGCTTCGGTAAAGCGGCAATGCGCCGATGCTGCCGTTGTGCTCGGCAATCCGAATAATCCGACGGGAACGTTGGTGGAGCCTGATATGCGCGAAAGGTTGTTGCGGATGTCGCAAGATGAGGGAGCGTGGTTGATCGTTGACGAATCATTTTTGGATTTTTTGGGGCATAACGGCGAGGCGTTGTCGTTTATGCCTTATTGCCAAAAGTGTTCGCGGCTTATCGTTGTGCGTTCCATGACAAAATTTTTTGCGCTTCCCGGCTTGCGGTTGGGCTTTGCCGTTGTTGCGCCGGAACTGGCCGCAAAATTAAACGCCGCCAAAGATGTGTGGAATGTAAATTTATTGGCGCAGGCGGCGGGTGTGGCCGCTTTGGCCGATACCGATTACATAGCGGATACGGTGAAATTCGTTGCCGTCGAAAAAGATTTTTTGGCGGCGGAGCTGGCAAAAATCGCCGCGCTGAAAGTTTTTCCGCCGACGGTGAACTTTATTTTGGCGAAACTATCCGGCGAATACAGCGCCGCCGCCATTGTCGCCCAAATGCGCACACGGGGCATACTGGTTCGGGACTGCGGCAATTATCGCGGGTTGAACGGCGAATTTATTCGCATGGCGGTGCGCACCCGTGCCGAAAATATGCGGCTTGTTGCCGAGTTACGCAATGTTTGCGAAGGAGAACAGTAATGACAAGGGTTATATTGCTTCGTCACGGCCAAACCGAATGGAATATTTTGGGCAAGTACCAAGGAAAGACCGATGTACCGCTTTCCGATGAAGGCAAAGCGCAAGCAAGACAGCTGGCGGCGCATTTTCCCGTTGACGCTGTGGACGCGGTGTATTCGAGTGATTTGTCCCGCGCACGGTTCACGGCCGAGTGTGTTGCCGACAAATTCGCCTTGTCCGTAAAATTGGAGCCGCAGTTCCGCGAGATTGATTTTGGCGAATGGGAAGGCTTGACCTTCAAGGAGATTGCTTGTCGCTATCCTTACGCCGCCGACGGACGCTTTTGGCAAAACCCCGACGAAATAATAATTCCCGGTGGCGAAACTTTTGCCGATCTGCAACGGCGCGCCATGATGCGCCTTAACGAGATAGTGGCCGCCGAGGACGGCAAAACCGTCGTTGTTGCGGCTCATGGCGCGATTAACCGTGTGATATTGGCGGAAGCGCTTCACATGAACCTTCGTTACCTTTGGTCGATACGGCAATTTAATACCGCCGTCAACATCATTGTATACGACGGCGCATGGCGAACCGTGGAGCTTATAAACGGCACGGCGCATTTGGCGACGCATGAACACAGGGAACGGACATGAAAAAGGCAAACGTTGTTACTTTTGGAGGCCGCAGGCGTCGTACAAACGTTTGTCGGTGTAATCGGAAATTTGCAAAACGCCTTCTTGCGGCGTAAATTCGCGCCGTGCCGTGAACCATATCGGCGTGATGCCGACGTTTTGTGCGCCCGTCACGTCCTTTGCCCATGAATCGCCTACGTAAAGCGCTTCGGCGGGACGAACACCGACTTTGTCGAGGGCGATGTGGAAATTAACGGGGAAGGGTTTTTCGGCGCCGGCCTCTTCGCTGGTGACAATCGCATCAATCAGCGAGGCGAAACCCAATTTTTCGATTTTGCGAAACTGGATATACGCCGTCATATCGGTGCAGATCGCTGTCTTGATGCCGTTTTCTTTAAGGACGCGCAAAAATTCCGCCGCGCCTTCGTAAGGGCGCATGGCGTCAATGAATGTGTCCCAATAGGCGGCGTAAAGCGGCAAAAGCGTACCGACGGGGCTTACGCCGGACAGTTCCGCCGCCTTTTGGATATAAAAAACGCGGCTGTGTTGGGCGGCATTCTTGGGATCGAAATGCCGTTTCACTTCGGTTTTGGCGGCCTCGTAGGTCGTCAGGAATTTTTGTTTGTCGCAACCGAAAAGTTCCGCGCCGACGGCGGCAATTTTTTCCATGGCCGGAGCATTACATTCGTCGTAGTCGTAGAGCGTGTTGTCCAAATCAAAGATGACCGCTTTAATCATGGTATGCCTCCTATGGGGAGAAATAATTTTGTTCATTATAGCACAACACGGCGCAACATGACACGACGGCAAAAACTTTTGTGTATTTTGTATTCGTCGGCAAACATTGTCGTTGCCAAACCCGCCGACAATCCGCGAATACTTTTTTCGATTATCGCTTGGCTAAAGCCGTTTGAGCGCCGTTTGCCACCGTAAAATTTTGCGGTGGCAAACGGCGCTTTTGGCAGGAATTTTTTCCCTGCCGTCGAAGTAGGGCGTAATTCACCCGTGAGCGGTCGGTTGATTTTTTGACGATGCGATTGTTTCTGCGGGATAAGGGATGCCGCTACTGTTTTTTGGGGGCAGAAGGTTTTGGCGGCAGATATTTTTTCACGCATGGGAGGTGTGAATTTAGCGATGCAAAACTCAAAATTTTCGCAGCTGGTGAAGAATTTTACCGCCAAGCTGACTTATCGGCAATCGGTTATGCTTGCGGCGCTTTGTTGCGCTTTGCTTGCGGCACTCATAATATTCTTCCCGGCGGGCGGCGGCGAACAGCGGGTTGCCGATGAGCAACAAAATGCGGTTCCCGTCGAACAAAAAACGAAAGTTGTCAAAGCGGCGATTGATATTCCCGACCGAACCTTCATAAAAGAGGAGATGCTAAAGGTCGAAGAAATTGACGACGAGGCCGTTCCCGAAGGGGCGGTTACGGAAATAAACGCCCTTATCGGCAAGCCGGCGAGTACTACCATTCTAAAAGGCGATGTCATAACCGACAAGAAATATTTCAAGGACTTAAAAATGCTTGGCTTTGCCGGAATTATTCCCTCCGACAGTCGCGCCATAACCGTGCCGATTTCCAATATTACGGCGGTCGCCGGTTTCCTTAACCCCGGTGATTATGTCGATGTGATGTTGGTTGAGACGAACGGCGAAGGATTGTCCAAAGGTGAAATTCTTTTCCAGAATGTGTTGCTGCTTGCGATAAACCGCAACGGCACCAAACCGGATCCGAATGCACCGCCGCCGCCACCTAAAGAAGGACAGGACGGCGAAAAAAAGGAAGGCGAAGAACAACAGACCCAAGGTGACGGAGTAAACGCTTCGCCCGACGATATGAACATGGCGACTCTTGCCTTAACGCCCCCGGAGGCATTGGAGCTTGCCGCAAAATCCCAGCACGGGACGATTTATTTGGCGATGCGTCCGTTCAAACCGGCGGATACCTTTGTGACCGATACCGAGTACAAGGAAACAAAGGAAGTTCCCGCCGCCGCGCCGCAACCGGATAACAGCCGCGAAGAAGCGCTGATGAGCGAATATGTGGCGGCGTTGCAACAAATTGCCGACAACACCGCAGCTCGTTCGCAAACGTCGGCGCCGACTTATGTCCCGCCGGTGACAAGACCGTCCGGAGGAGCAGCGTCGGCGCAAACGCCGCAAACGCCGCAGGCACCGACGCGAACGGTCGAAGTGATTCGCGGCACGGAAAAAACCACCGAGGGGGTGAGGTGACAAATGCTTAAATTGTTTAGGGCGATGTGCTTTGCCGTAATTTTGACGGTGATGTCGGCAAGTCCGGCATTTGCCTTCACACAGCCCATCACCCTTGAGACAAACCAAACTTATTATCTGACTACGACGACGAAGATTACGCGCATTGCCGTAGCCAATCCCAAAGTCGCCGATGTGACGGTGGTCGGCGCGAGTGCCTTGAACATTGTCGCTCTTGAATACGGTTCGACGGGCATTACCGTTTGGACGGAGGACGGCGGCCGCGAAGAATACATGGTTACCGTCACAACGACCGATACCGGCATGGCGAAAATAATCGAAGAAGCGATCGACCTGCCGGATGTAAAAGTCAGCAAAGTCGGCGGCATGATTCTGCTTAAAGGCACCGTGGAAAATCAGTACGAGATGGACTTGGCGGTAAAGATTGCCACGATGTACCTTAATGAAGCCGTCAAAACCGAAAACGTTGATAAGTGGGCAGAGCGGACGCTTTTGAGCGAATCGGCGTCGGTTAATGATGCCCACCCGCATAACGAGCGCATCATCAATCTTTTGGAAATGCGCAACCCCGACCAAATAAACTTTGAGGCCATCATAATGGAAATAAATTCCGATGACGCTAAGAAGTTGGGAATTTCTTGGGGGACGGCGACAAATTCCGACGATACGACCATTACGATGAACGGCAGCGGCATTTTCTTCTTCGGCGAAACCATGAGCAACCAGCGCAACCCGGGCAGCCATTGGTACAACCGCAACTGGCTCTTTAGGCGTTTCTCGCAGGTCAATGCTCAGTTGACCGCTTTGGTAAACAAAGATCGGGCGCGGATAATCACCCGTCCGAACATAACGACCATGAGCGGAAAAACCGCCGGGATCCATTTGGGCGGCACGGTTCTTTATCCGAAGTCGAACGGCAACAGCTCGACGGCCATCGAAGAAAAAGATTACGGCATAAAACTCAATATCATAAATCCGGTCGTCGATCGGCAAGGCAATATAACGGCGCGGCTTTATACGGGCGTCAGCAGTCTTGACTATTCCAACGGCATTACCATTGACGGCTACACGCTCCCCGGATTGCGTGAGCGTTCGGCGGAGACAATGGTGAACATTCCTTCGGGCATGACGATGGCTATAGGCGGGTTGCTTAACTCGGATGAAGCCAACAATGTCGAGAAGATTCCTCTTTTAGGTGACATTCCCATTTTGGGCGAACTTTTTAAGTATCATTACAAGACCCACGATAAATCGGAGATTATCATTTTCATCACGCCGCGAGCCGTTAATGAAACGTCGCCCGTCAACATGGGCGAAGAGATGCGCGACCTTTACATGGACAATCGCGCCAACGATGAAAATATGTACGAGGTCGATCTTAACAATCCGCAAAAACCGTCGACGAAACGTCCTGCCGAAGATGAGGCAAAAGCAAAATCCGGCGACGGCAAAGTGCATCTTTTGGGAAGTGACGGTACGGCCTCTTTGCCCGATGACGACGAAGGAACATTAGACAGCGGCAAGGATAAGGCCATCGACGAGAAAGCCTTGGCGGAAAAACGGGCGGCCGACGCGAAAGCCAAAGCCAAAGCGGAGAAGGAAGAACGCGCTCGCAAGCGCAGTGAGCCGCAACCAAAACAATCGGAAGAGAAAGATTCGCTCTTGGGCAAGTATTTGAACCAGAAGGTTTTGCCGGGTGTGAGCGAAGAACAGACCGAAGAGGCTATGCGTTGATAAAGGCCGTGCCGAAAGCGCGGCAAACGGCAAAGCATAAAGTTTGCAAGGATGTCATAGAATATAAGCGTGATATACCGCTCCCTTCTTAAAGAAGGGAGCGGTATAAAAAGACGGGGGCGAGAACCCCGCGCAAAAAGAGCAGGTGACGGCATGGCAGAGGAAAAAATAAAAGGCACAATAATCACTCTTTTCAGTACGGCTTCCGCCGTCGGCAAAACGTTGGTCGGTTGCAATTTTGCCAGCGAAGTGGCGCGGCAAGGCGCGAGGGTTTGCTTGGCGGATTTGGATTTGCAATTTGGCGATGTGTGCAATTATCTACAGTTGCAACCGCAAAAGACGGTGGCGGACTTGCAAAAAGACATGGAATTGCAAGGAACCGGCGTTGACATCAGGGAATATTTGACGCCGTTTTTGCACGTCAATACGACTTTCTACGTCCTGCCTTGCCCCAAAGGACTTGATGAAGCCTACAACATATCGCCGAAGGTCGTAAAAGAAATCGTGAAACGCTTGCAAGGAATGTTCGATTATGTCATCATCGACACGACGTCCATGTTCAGCGTTATAAATTTGGAACTTTTGGATATGAGCACCATCGTCATGTTCTTGGGCATTGTGGATTTCATTCCCACGATAAAGAACATGAAAATCGGCAGCGACACACTAAAGAGCCTTAACTACGACAAGAATAAGTTGCGCTTTACTTTGAACCGCAGCGATGCCAAGACGCGTATCGGCATAAATGACGTTGAGCGTTTGATGGGTACGAAGTTTGACTACGTTTTGCCGAACGATTTTGCCGCGTCGAGTAAATCCATCCAGACGGGAATCCCGTTGGTGTTGGACGATGCGCGAAGCGCTTTGGGCGAAAGCATGAAAGTTTTGGTCGGGCGCTACACGAACCGTACGTTTGCGCGGCACGAGGAAGAGGTCGGCAGATCGGCGGCTATGGAGAATGTAAGCAATGCGGCGCCGGTTGATGACAACATCGGATGGTTCAGCAAGCTGTTCGGTTGATTTATTTCGGCAAAGCACAATACTAACGAGTATGAAAGGAGCGGCTCATGGAATATAACGTTTTGTTAGTGGAAAGCAACCGCTTGATGATAGAGCAGCTCGCCAATGTCATAAACGCCACGGAAGGATTTTCCGTTGCGGCAAAATATCAGGAACCGGCCGATGCGTTGGGGCAAGGCGCGGTGTTTAACCCCAATTTGATTATGCTCGACGTTGAGTCGAACCCGGTTTCCATTTTGGAGGACTTTAAGCGCATATATCCCGATACGTCGATTATTTGTTTGGGTGATCATTGGAACGCCGAATCGGCCAGTATGTTGGTGCGCGCCGGCGCCCGCGGCTATTTGATGAAGCCGTTTACCAGCGATGAATTGCTAAAGGCGTTGAAAACTTTCGGCAAGAGCGGCATGGAGGTCGCGTCGAAGGTGGTGTCGTTCTTTTCGCCCAAAGGCAAGAGCGGCAAGACGACGCTTATCGCCAATTTGGCCATGAGCTTGGCGCGAAAGAGCGGCGAACAGGTCGGCATAATCGACGCCGATTTGCAGTTCGGGGATATGGCGGTGTTTTTCAATTTGGAACCGCGCAGCACGATAGTCGAGGCGGTGCGCGATATAGACTTTTTATCGCCCATTTCGTTGAACGGGTATTTCATGTCCGTCAACGATCAGGTTCACGTTTTGTGCGGCACAAAAAATCCCAGCCTCGGCGACAAGGTTGAGATTAAAGCGTTCAATGAAATGGTGACCATGGCCAAGGGACTTTTCCGTTATATTTTAATAGATATGCCGCCCGGTTTTTGCCCAATGTCGATTGAAGCCGCCGAAATGAGCGATTTGACGTATTTGGTGGCGATGGTCAACGGTGCTTACGAAGTGAAGCATATGCGCCGGGCGCTTGAGATATTTGAAGACTGGGAGGATTACCGCGATCGCGTAAAGACGGTGTTCACCCGCGTGTCGCCATGTGATATACAACAGCAACAGACCTTGGAGATGATGATGGGCTACCCCGTCGAAGCGATTATCCCCAATGCGTACATGGTTGTCTCCAACGCCGCCGATAACGGCAGTATGGCGCTTGATTTGGAGCCGAACAGCCAACTGTCTCAAAACATAAATCTCTTGGCGGATAAACTTATGCGACGCAGATAGGAAACTGTGGTGGAGATGATATGAGGGCGTTATTGGTTTTTGTGGTGGTGTTTGTCTTTGCCGTGTTGGTGATGAACAACATCAGCCGACAAAAAAAAGAAAAGCAAAATCTCTTGCAACGCATGGAATATTTTTCCGGTAACGAAGAAGCGTCGATCGGGAAAAAGAAAAAAAAGGAACTTGACGCCAAGGATATAAAGGAGCTGTTAATCAATAAAGTTCGTGCCATTGGCGCCAAGTGGCACAGCATTCATCAGAGTGTCAACCTTGATTCCAAAATGCAGCAAGCGGATTGGCCCATAACGGGGGCGGAGTTTCAGGTTATCGTCGTCATTATTTCGGCGGCGGTCGGACTTATCGCATTTTTAATGAGCCTCGTGCCGGTGAACTTTGTGCTGGGCTTCGGCGGGGCGATGTTCTTTTGCTTTATGTATGTCAATATTTACATCAGCAGACGGCAGTCGTTGTTTGTAAATCAGCTCGGTTCGACGTTGCTTATGGTGTCAAACGCCTTGCGAGCCGGCTTTAGTTTTATGCAGGCGATGGAGCTTATCTCAAACGAAATGGAGGCGCCCATAGGCTCCGAGTTTAAGAAGGTCGTCAACGAGATAAATTTAGGCTCGACGGTCGATGTGGCTCTTGAGAATATGAATCGGCGCATGAAAAGCTCCGACTTTGATTTGGTGGTGACGGCGGTTTTGATTCAGCGTCAGGTCGGCGGCAATTTGTCGAAGGTTTTGGACAGTATAAGCAACACTATCAACGAGCGTATTCGCATGAAGAACGAAGTCAGCGCCCTTACGGCGCAGGGACGTTTGTCGGGGCTTATCGTCGGACTTATACCGGTGGGCATTGTCATTATGGTGTTGTCGTCGGATCCCAACTATTTTGATCCCATGCTTGACGACGCCAAGGGCAAGTTTTTTTTGGGCGGAGCCGTGGTTCTCGAATTGTTGGCGATTTTTACGATAAAAAAA
>CAJORE010000083.1 GCA_905236595.1 uncultured Selenomonadaceae bacterium
AAGCGCGGGAGATCGTAACGATAAGAATATTTATCCGGCGTTTCACCGTCAATCAACGGATAATCAACATCGGTAACGGGGCCGGCCGTAACTTTGTATTCCGTGCCGTCTTTGACCCATATCCCCGTTTGCGTCCGCGCCGCCGATACGCCGCGGTGCATTTTCACCCGACCGAAGCCGTAATCCAAAAGCTCCCGCGCATCGGCAAAACGGGTATCAACGTCCGGCGCCCCCATGATGATGGCAATAAGCGTTACGCCGCCGCGCTTTGCCGCTGCCGCCAAACATCCGCCGGCGGCGCGTGTCCAGCCGGTTTTGATGCCTATAGCGCCGTCAAAATCCTGCAAAAGCTCGTTGGTGTTCTCGACCACCGTGAATTTGTCCGGCGGTAAGACGTAATGTATCGCCGCTTTTTGGATGCGTACGATGTCGGCAAATTTTTTGTTTTTCAATCCGTAAGCGGCTATTTTTGCCATATCCCGCGCCGTGGAGTAATGTTCCTCGTTCGGCAACCCGTTGGGATTGACAAAATGGGTGTCTTGGCAACCGATTTGCCGTGCTTTGTCGTTCATCAATTCGGCAAAAGCTTGCGTATTGCCGCTTATATGTTCGGCAATCGCCACCGCCGCACCGTTGTCGGAAACAAGCATCATGCCCGTGACCGCTTCCTCCATGGTCAGCATTTCTTCGATTGTCAGGCCAAGCGCCGAATCTTCCGTCGCTGCCGCCGACGAAGACACCGACATATTGTCGCGCAGGTTGCCGTGTTCGATTGCCAAAATCGCCGTCATCATCTTCGTCATGCTTGCCGGATAACGTCGCTCGTCGGCGTTCTTTTCGTATATGGCACGTCCCGTATTAAGCTCGACAAGTATCGCAGCTTGTGCCGTAAGTTGCGGCTCCTTCGTTGCGTGGGCTTTCGCGGCGGCCGCATCGCCGACCGGCAAGCAAAGGAACAGCATTATGAGCGCGACGGTAAATTTTTGCCAAACCCTCAACATTGTTCGCCGCTCCACCCCGTCACATATACGAGTAGAGAACGATTAGGATAACGCCCGGCACACCCAAAACTCCGGCGACAAGGGAGCTTACGATATTTATTTTGACCGCCACGCCGAACAGGGAAACGATCCACAGCATAATCGCGCCGATAATGCTGTTGACTATGAACTTCCAAAACAACCGAAACGGTATCGTGATAATTTTTATGATAACGCCCAAGATGACAATGCCAACCACAAAGGCAATCAAATTTTCCTGCATTAAATTTCTCTCCTGTTTTCAATGGCTTTGGCGACAGTCACCTCATCCGCCAATTCCATATCGCCTCCGATGGGCAAACCGCTGGCAATGCGCGTAACTTTTACACCCAAGGGCTTTAAGAGCCGTGCGGCGTACATGGCGGTAGCTTCCCCCTCGACATTGGGGTTCGTGGCGACAATTACTTCTTTCACCGTTCCGTCCGCCAATCGTTCGACAAGTTCCTTAAAGCGTATATCGTTGGGGCCGACGCCGTTCAGCGGCGACAAAACCCCGTGCAAAACGTGGTAAAGCCCGTGATAGTTGCGCATCCGTTCCACGGCGGCGACATCCTGGGGTTTTTCGACAACGCAAATAACGGATTTATCCCGTCGCGTCGATTGACAAATGCGGCAGGGGTCGGTATCGCTGATATTGTAGCAAATGCGGCAAAGGCCAATGCGCTCCTTGGCATTGACAATCGCTTGCGCCAAAGACTTTGCCCGCGCCGCATCCATATCCAAAACGTGATACGCCAAGCGCATCGCCGTTTTTTTCCCAATGCCGGGCAAGGCGTTAAAATGTTCGATTAACGCGTCTAAGGGCGTTATGCCGTCCATCTTCAGAACATTCCCGGCGGCAAACCCAAGCCTCCGGCTAACTTGCCCATCTCGGCGCCCATCATTTCATCAACTTTTTTGACCGCTTCGTTCATCGCCGCCGAAATGATGTCCTCAAGCATCTCAACATCGTCTTTGTCAACCGCTTCGGGATTTATTTTCAAGGACTGCACTTGCTTTTGCCCGTTCATGACGATTTTGACCGCACCGCCGCCTGCCGTAACCTCGACGGTTTTGCGCTCAAGTTCGTCCTGCATTTTTTTCATTTCTTTCTGCATTTTCTGGACTTGCTTCATCATGTTGCCCATATTGCCCATGCCGTTAAACATTATCAAAACTCCTCTTATCCGTAAGGGATTCCTCAACACTTGCGGGAATCTCCAAAAAACTCGTTTCTATGAGCCGTTCGCCGCATTTTCGGCGCGACAAATTACCGACACCCCATAGCAATCACGCGTTTAAGACTACCAAAAATGCCCGGTCGCGTCAAGCGTCGTCGCCTTCAATCTCCACCGGGTCGCCGCCGAAAACGGCGGCGGCCTTTTGCAAATTGCTCTTGACCATCGCTTCGTCGGCAAGTTCGTTGGCTTCGGCCTCGCCTCGCGCAACGTCTGATGTGGGCGGCGCCGTTTGTTCGACGCCGGTGCGGATTGTTTGCGGCACGGCGGCATT
>CAJORE010000084.1 GCA_905236595.1 uncultured Selenomonadaceae bacterium
CCGCAACGGCTACCGCAGACGAAACTCCCGTAACTTTGGATTATACGAGTATGCAAAAAACAGAGTTATCCTTAGGCGGGCTTGATATTGGCGATAGTGTCAGCATGATGCGCGAACGCCTTGGCAAAGAAACCTCGCAAAAGCAAAAAGACGGCTTGTATGTGTTTTCTTACCCACACATTGAAGTAACGACGCAAAACGGGCAAATCGTGAGCATTGTGTCATTGACCGATGAGGCAAAAACCAAACGCAAGATACATCAAAGCTCCACATTGGGCGAAGTAATCGACGCTTACGGCACGAATTATAAAAAATCAACCCACAACAATTTAACGCTATATGAATACGATTTTTCTTCGCCGGAAAGCCAAGGAATTTTGCGTTTTGCCGTCGATGACAAAAACAACAAAATAGATTATATCAGCGCAAGAAAGAGCGAAGATAAAACCGCATCTTCGACCGCCGACGTTACCGCGCAAAGCGATACCGAAAAAGCCTTCCGCGAATATTACAAAGCCATAGACAGCCGCAAATATAAAGAGGCTTACGGGTATTTGACCAATAAATGCCAAAACAAACTCGGCAGCCTTGAAAAATTTGCCAAGGGACATAACGACACGTTGACCGTTGAAGTCACGGAGTTTAAGCAACTTGACGCAACACCCAAAATAGCGCGTATTGCCTACAAAATAAAGGCTCGCGACAGAAACGGCAACGGCGTGAAGGTGCAAATTTTCGGCGGCGAGGCGGTACTGACGAACGATAACAATCGGTGGTATATCGACGAAATAAAATCCAAACTGATTGAATCGCACAACGAGTAATTCCATATTCCCCAAAAAAGAAGGTGCAACACCATGCCTATAGTACGGCGTTTTTCCATGGTCAACAGGGTAAACAGCGATGCCACGCAAAAACTAATCGACGGCATAACCAACAGCTTTGCCAAGGATATATCGTTAGCGGATTTTATCGGCAAAGTATCGACGGAAATAGACAAGACAATCGCGCAGGAAACGCAACAGGGCAACGCTTATGTCGGAGGGCAGTTTCAAATTCAACAAGTGAATCAGCTCACGTTTCAATGCGGGTTCTCGCTGCGTTTTCAACGACCGAGCGGCGATTTATACGAGCTAAGCGGCCAATCTCAACCGATGTTGTTAAATTATTTCCAAGAAACCGACAAACAAACAATATTTAACAACAAAACCTTGGTTTACAATATCGCACCGCCGCAAGTTGCCGCCGCGCAACCGCAAACAACGGCACAAAATGAAGTGACAAGCGCACCGGTCAATCCCTTTGTGAATACCACCCAAACAGTCTTGGTGCAAGAACTCGCCGCCTGCCGCGAGTTCAAAGCCAAGGGCCGCGAGGCGGCGGAAGAAAGCTATAAAAAATTAAAGCAGGCATTAGCGGAAGAAGCAGAGAAAATCCGCGATGCCGAGGACCAACAGAACGATTTGGAGCGACTGGACAACGACAACTCCTTTGCCAAGCAACGGCGTGAAATGGAACAAGCCGCCAAGACCATTGACAAGCAGGTGAAAACCAATATTGACGAATTAAACAAGCGTTCCGAAGATTTCACCATTGTTTTGTACGGGCGGACGATGGCGGGCAAATCGACGCTCATGGAGATTTTGACCCACGGCAACGGCGAATCAATCGGCAAGGGCGCACAACGTACCACCCTTGATGTTCGTTCATACGGCTGGAACGGCTTAAAAATTTTCGATGTGCCGGGCATAGCCGCTTTTGGCGCGGACAAAGTTGATGACCGCATAGCACTGGAGGCGGCAAAATCGGCGGATATGGCATTGTTCCTCATAACCGACGACGCGCCCCAACCCGTTGAGGCGGACAGATTGGCGGAATTAAAAGCTCTCGGCAAACCTATACTCGGCATTGTCAACGTGAAACAAGTGCTAAGCCCCGAACGAACAAGCGCAAAGCGAAGAATCGAAATGAAGGCGTTGCAAAGGAAAGTCGGCGACCAAAACAGGCTTGACGAGATTGTTACGCAGTTTAAGGCGTTTGCCAAAAACAGCGGGCATGATTTTTCGGATATTGAATTTGTGTCGGCGCACTTAAAGGCCGCCTATCTTGCCCAGCCGGAACGAGAGAACGATGCGAATTTGTACGCGCTCAGCAATTTTACGGCTGTCGAAGAGTTTATTTTGCAAAAGGTGAAAACCGACGGGCAATTCATTTGCTACAAAAACTATATCAACAACGTGGCTCTGCCCATGCAAAACGCTATCGCCATGTTTTACAAGCATAGCCGGGACAGCCACACGCTGTGGCGTACCTTTCGCGATAAAATCGAGGAACTTGACGAATGGCACGACGATTTTACGAAGGACACGGAAACAAGATTTGACAATTTTATCGACGGATTGCGAAACAAGTTGGACGAAAAAATCGAATATGTGGTAAATAATTACTACGATTCGTCTTATGCCGGAGATAAATGGAAAGATTGCATAGACAGCCTTGATATAAAGGGAATGTCGCAACGGTTCATAAAAAAGATTGGGGACAGTGCCGTCCGGAAAATGCGTCAACTGCTCGACACGGGCAATCAGGAACTGAGTTATTTTAACGTAGACTTTCAAATAGGCCATATGTACGGCGGAGATACCGACGATACACAAGGC
>CAJORE010000085.1 GCA_905236595.1 uncultured Selenomonadaceae bacterium
ATTCGGCAATTACTTGGTGCGTGACTTTGAAGATGTGTTCAAGAAAACAAAAATATCCCTCCCCGTAAGGAATGGGAAAATAGATTTCGCCTTCATGGAAAAATTCATCACCGCCGTGCAAAAAACGATTATCGCCGGCGTTGTCGCCTTCGCCGACAAAAAAATCGCCGCCGCCAAACAGGCGACGGGCAGATCGTGACAAAGGGCGATAGCTTCGGTTGACAGTCTCCGGGTATGGGGCTTATAATGCGCGGTGAAATTAGGTGGGCGCGGGCAACCTTCGCAAAACGCAAATGTTCCCGCGCCGAATTATCAACAGCGAAAGGGGCTTGCCCCTTTTGTTTTATGATTGGTGGTATTATTTTGGAGACTTTTTGTATTGCCGTGGCCGTTATGGGGCTTATGTTCTTTGCCTATCGCGGTTGGTCAATAATCCTGATCGCCCCCTTTTTTGCCGGCGTTGCCGCCCTTTTAAGCGAACTTGGCATCATGCCCGTATACACGGAATTTTACATGACGCGGCTTGCCGAATACACCAAAACCTATTATCCCATATTTTTGTTCGGCGCCGTCTTTGCCCGCTTGATGGAAAAAGGCGGCCTGGCATCGGCCATCGCCTCCAAAATCATGGCCGTTTTGGGCGAAAAACGCGCCGTCCTGGCGGTGATATTTGGTTGCGCGGCGCTTACTTACGGCGGCTTGTCCGTATTCGTCGTGGCCTTTGTCATGTACCCCTTCGGCGCGGAGATTTTCCGCAAAGCCAACATACCCAAACGCCTGTTGCCCGCAACATTATGGATCGGCATATTCTCTTTGGCGATGGTTGCCCTGCCCGGCACGCCGCAAATTCAAAACATCATCCCCTCGTCATATTTCGGCACTTCCACTTGGGCGGGCGTCGGCACGGGCATTTTCGCGGCGGCGGTATTTTTGGCCATCGGTCTTTTGTGGATAACCTACCGTGCCGAAAAATTAAAGCAAAGCGGCGAAGGCTACGGCGAACAGATCGAGCAAAAACAACGCCGGGAACGCAACCTGCCCAAATTCCCCCTGGCGATTTTGCCGCTTTTGTCGGTCATCGTCATCAACATCATTCTGAGCAATCCATTTAATTGGGAATGGGGCTTTCATTGGGACGAAACAAGCTTAATCGGCTTTTTGCCCTTTAAGCTGCCCTTGCTGACCGCCAGCGTCGGCAAAGTGCAAGCGATATGGTCCATAACCGTGGCCTTAATCGTAAGCAGCATAATCGCCGCCTTTATCGGCCGCAAACGGTTGCAAAAAGGCAAGGAATCCTTCTTGGACACGATAAATTTCGGCGCCGCCTCATCATGCGCGGCGGTGCTTAACGTGGCGTCGGGCTTTGCCTTCGGCGCATTGTTGGCGAGCCTGCCGGGCTTTATCCCGATAAAGGAATTTTTAATCGGCATCGGGGACAGCTTGGGGCCGTTGTTCTCGGCGGTTGTCACCGTAAACATAATGGGCGGCATCACCGGTTCCGCCTCGGGCGGGCTGACCATTGCCCTTAATATGTTGGGCGATCAATGGGCGGCAATGGCGACGGCGCAGGGCATACCCTTGGAAGTATTGCACCGCATAGCGGCCATCGCCTCGGTGGGCATCGACCCGGTGCCTCATTGCGGCGCATTGGTCACGCTCCTTGCCATTTGCGGACTGACCCACAAAGAAGCCTATTTTGACATTGTCGTCCTTATGGGGCTGAAGTTTTTCGTGCCGTTCTTGTGCATTTTGTTTTATATGCTGACGGGCATTGTCTAAAAGACGGGAGCCGATTCTTATGCTGAACAAAAAATTTCTTAGCCAACTGAAGCTGTTTGACCCGGAACTTTGCGATGCGCTGAAGTTTTCCTTTGACCGCCAAATTTCAACGCTCTCCCTTATTCCCACGGACAACGCTGCTTCCCCCATGTCCCAATACATTAAAGGTAGCGAACTTGGCAACGACTTCATCGGCCACAATTCCGCCGAACACATAAGCCGTATCGAACAAATTGCCGCCAAACGCATCGCCAAAGTGTTCGGCGCCGAGACGGCAATCGTGCGCACGGGCAACGCCGTGGCGGCATCCCGCGTGGTGCTTATGGCGCTTCTTTCCCCCGGCGACACGGTTCTGTCCTTTAACCTGAGAAAGAGCGAACATTGCACCGGGGGGCAAATGAATTATAACTTTGTCAAATTTGCCGTAAATCCCGACGATCTTCGCATTGATTTTGCCGCATTGCGCCAAACGGCGCTGGATATTCACCCGGCGCTGATAATTTATTCCCCCGTCAACTACCCCATTAACGTCGACATCAAAAAACTGCGCGACATTGCCGATGCCGCCGGGGCAATGCTGTGGGTTGATTTGGGGCAAAACGCCGGATTGGTGGCGGCGAAAAAAATTCCCTCTCCCGTTCCGTTTGCCGACGTGGTTACTTTTTCCGCCAGCGACGGTCTGCACGGCCCGCAAAACGGCGTTATCCTCGCCAAAAGCCACTTAGGGGAACATCTGCGCAAAACCGTAATCGACACCGGCCACGCTTCCTTGAAAAAAAATGTTATGGCCAGTTTGGCGATAACCATGCGGGAGATTGAAAGCGAAGAATTTGAAGACTATGCCACAGCCGTTTTGGACAACGCCCGCGCCTTGGAAAAGGGGCTTAAGCAAGCCGGTTGCCAAACGCTGTGCGCCCCGACGCAGAACCATTTGGTGCTCGTCGGCATACCCGCCGGCAAAGACGGCGCCACCATCGAAACCAAAGCCGAAGAAGCGGGTCTGCTCATTAAGAGCGAAACCCTTATGACGTCCGATGACAAAATATCCTACCCCATTTTGCGCCTGTCAAGCCTATACCCCACCACCCGTTCGCTGAACGAAGAAGATATGTTCACCGTCGGCTTGACGCTGGGCGAATTTATAAAATCAAACTTCACCGCCCATGACATCGCCGCCGTAAAAAATATCGTCAAGGAAATGACGGAAAACCTCCCCCTCTTTTCCGAAGAATGGTTGCCCGAAGGCGAAATCGTCCCGCAACAGGACACGGATTTAATGCTGAAAGCCATGATTTACGGAATGTGATGCGCCCTTTGACGACGAAAGATAAGTGGGCGGCAACGTTGACAAGGTTTAATGCCTTGTCTATAATGAAACGGTTTAATGAAACGGTTCGGCAGGTGCGCTGATTATCGTCGCTTGCCGCAAACCTATCACGGGAGCTGTTAATGAATGGAATTTAATACGGGGTTGGTCATTGATTCGTTCCCGCTGCTTCTTATCGGCGCGGGCTTAACCATCGAAATTACCGCCATGTCGGTGGGCTTGGGGCTTATCATCGGCTTGTTCGTCGGCATTGCCCGCATCGGCGGCAACAAAATTCTCCGCCTTTTGGCCAACGTCTATGTTGATTTTTTCCGCGGCACGCCGCTTTTGGTGCAAATTTTTATCGTTTACTTCGCCGTGCCGGTCATCACCGGGCAACGCATGGATCCCTTCGTCGCGGCGGTGTCCGCCTGCGGCATAAACAGCGGCGCATACATCGCCGAAATTTTTCGCGCCGGCATCGAATCCATCGAAAAGGGACAAATGGAAGCGGGGCGCTCCTTGGGGCTGACCTGGGTGCAAACAATGCGCTACATCATAATCCCGCAGGCGTTTAAGCGCGTTATCCCGCCTTTGGGGAACGAGTTTATCGCCCTCTTGAAGGATTCGTCCCTCGTGTCCGTCATCGGCTTTGAAGAACTGACCCGCCGCGGACAGCTTATAATTGCCCGCACTTACGGTTCGCTTGAAATTTGGCTGTCCGTTGCGGTAATCTATTTGGCCATGACGATTACCATTTCCCGCTTTGTGGCATATCTTGAGAAACGTTATAAAATCAAGGAGAACTGACCCATGATAAATATTCGCGGTCTGCACAAATATTTCGGCGAAAACCACATTCTAAAGGGCATCGATCTCGACATTGCCGAACGCGAAGTGGTGGTTATCATCGGGCCTTCCGGCTCCGGCAAAAGCACCTTGCTCCGTTGCATGAATTATTTGGAAGAGCCGAGCGAGGGCGCAATAAGCGTTGACGGCATTGTCTTGGACGGCGAAGCCAACGTCAACAAAGTACGCGAAAATGTGGGCATGGTTTTCCAGCGCTTCAATCTTTTCCCGCACATGACGGTGCTGGCCAACATTATGTTGGCGCCCATGAAAGTGAAGCACATTGCCGCAAGCGACGCCAAACAAACCGCCATCGACCTGTTGACCCGCGTGGGGTTGGCCGATAAGGCCGACGCCTACCCCGACCAGCTGTCCGGCGGCCAACAGCAACGCGTAGCCATAGCCCGCGCCCTTGCCATGCACCCGAAAGTCATGCTGTTTGACGAACCGACCAGCGCCCTTGACCCGGAAATGGTCGGCGAAGTGCTTGACGTCATGCGGAAATTGGCCAAATCGGGCATGACCATGGCTATCGTAACGCACGAAATGGGCTTTGCCCGCGAAGTTGGCGACCGATTGCTGTTCGTTGATGACGGCCGCATTATCGAGCAAGGGCCGCCCAAGGAAATATTCGAGAACCCTAAGGAAGAACGCACCAAACTTTTCCTGTCCAAAGTACTGTAATATCACGCCCAACGGGAGGTGTAACCATGAAAAAAGTACTTGATCTGTTGCAAGAGCTGTACCCCGATTTTGCCGACGAATTTGCGACAAGCGACGATTTTATCAGCGACGGCTTGTTGGATTCCTTTGCCATTCAACTCTTGTTTAATGCCATCGACGAAGAATACGGCGTCCAATTAAGAGGTTCGGACTTAACGCCGCAAAACTTTGCCAGCCTTGACGCAATTCGCGATATGTTAGCCGCCCACGGCGTCACCGATGTATA
>CAJORE010000086.1 GCA_905236595.1 uncultured Selenomonadaceae bacterium
AAAAAAACGCTGAAAGCCTATGTGCCTGCGCGTTATTGGCCTGTTCTGCGACGCATCAAAAACATTTACGACAAAATCTTCCGTTAAACTTTCCCGAAGGTTGAGCGGTTTTTATCTCCCCGCCCTTCGAGCAAAAAAACAAAACGCCAATTTTCCGTGCGTTCAATATAAAGGGGCAACGATTAGTGTGAGCAGCAACCATATTTATTACAGCATTGACTCCGTCCAATACACAAAAGGTCAAGTCCGCATCGCCGGCTGGGCATTTTCCGTTCGCGGGACAACTGTCACGGTCAAACCCTCCCCCGCTTTGCCGCACGAAACAAAACGCACCCAACGTTTGGATGTGCAATCCTTGTACGGCAAGAACTTCCCCGTTGCCGCCGACACGGGCTTTGACATGACTGTCGAAAACAAAAACGACGCCAAAATCGGTGTGGTTTTCTCGGATGGCACGGAGGAAACACGCGACAATTTGGAACATCACGAATGGCAAGACAAGTGGAACAAATTCCGCACCAAGCTTACGTTGATTAAAAACGTGATGAATCCCCACACCTTGAAAAGAGCGTACGACATTTGGCGCAGTCGCGGCATTGGCGGCGTAATGACGCAAGCACGGCTGCGCTTGCATCTGAAAAACACACCGGATTACGAAAAGTTTTTTTTGACACAATCGCCGCTGGCAAACGAACTTGCCGCACAAAGACAAACGCAATTTTCGTATATGCCCCTCATAAGCATTGTGGTGCCTGCCTACAACACACCGGCGCAATTTTTACGCGCTATGATTGACAGCGTCCAAAAACAGTCCTATTCAAATTGGGAATTAGTCGTCGTCGATGCCGGCGATCAAGAACACGTTTGGTCAATCCTAACGCAATACGCCGCCAAGGACAAACGCCTGAAAATCAAACACTTGACCGAAAACGGCGGTATTGCCGAAAACACGAACGCCGCTTTAGCCGACGCTACCGGCGATTATATCGCTTTTTTGGATCACGACGATGTACTGACACCCGATGCCTTGTACGAAGTTGTGCGAGCATTGAACGCCGCCGACGGCACCCGGCCTGATTTTATATACAGCGACGAAGATAAAACGGACGCGAGCGGCGAACATTTTTTCTATCCGAATTTCAAGCCCGATTTCTCCCTGCACTATTTGCGCAGTACCAACTATATTTGCCACCTGACGGTTGTTTCCGCCGAACTTTTGGCACGGGCCGGGCGCAAACTGTACACCGAATACGACGGTGCCCAGGATTATGACTTAAACCTTCGTTGCACCGAAAAAGCGCGGCAAATATGCCACATACCAAAAGTTTTGTATCATTGGCGGAGTCACGAACAAAGCACGGCAGCGGCATCCGCCGGCAAATCGTATACCCACGAGGCGGGGAAAAAAGCGTTGACGGCGCATTTGGCGCGTCTATCCGTAAAAGGCACGGTAACGGACGGTGCTTTCGGGAAATTAAGTAACGTGTACCACGTCATCTACGAATTGACCGTTCGTCCCACAGTCTCAATCATAATTCCCAACTGCAACCACAAAGATGATTTGGCAAAATGCCTCAATTCTCTATGGGAAAAGACAACTTATACCGATTATGAGGTGCTGATCGTCGAAAATAACTCCACCGACGAGGATATATTCGCTTACTATGAAGAAATAAAAACCAAACCCGGCGTACGGGTTTTGACGTGGGAAAAAACCTTCAACTACTCCGCCATAAATAATTGGGCGGCCACATTCGCCGCCGGACAACATTTGGTTTTCTTAAACAACGACATTGAAATAATCTCGCCGGATTGGTTAGAGCAGATGCTGATGTACACCCAGTTCAAAGAAAACGCTGTTGTCGGCGCAAAACTCTACTATCCCGACGGCACCATCCAACACGCCGGAGTCATCATCGGCCTGGGCGGCGTCGCGGCACATTCGCATAAGGGCTTCGTTCACGAGGACTTCGGTTATATGGGGCGGTTGCTGATAACGCAAGATCTAAGCGCCGTTACGGCGGCCATGATGATGGTGCGGCGCGACGTCTTTGACGAAGTCGGCGGATTTGACGAAGATTACACGGTGGCTTTTAACGACGTCGATTTTTGCTTGAAAATACGCGAGATTGGCTACCATATCATCTTTACTCCCTACGTCGAAGCTTGGCACTACGAATCGAAGTCACGCGGACAGGAAGACACCATCGACAAGCAACAACGTTTCCAAAGCGAGGTCAATAAGTTCGTCCAACGCTGGGGCTACCAACGGCGCGATCCCTTCTACAATCCCAACCTAACCTTGGAGCGGGAAGATTTTTCGTTGCGCGGTTTAGTGTAATGCGTAATTTATGCAAATCCCCTTACTTGCCGTTAGCAGTCTTATTTGCCTATATGCTGTTTTTGCATCGCCACTTAAATTTCACTCTTGACGATATAGGCTATAGCAAGGTTGACTTAACGCTGAACGATGTCATTGGTTTCTATCGTGATTGGTCGTCACGCATAATTATTTCACCGCTTACGGTGTATGTTACCAAAATGCCCATAGAAGTTTGGCGTATCGCCGATTCGGCAATGGCGGTCTTGTTATGTGCGGCTGTTGCCCGTGTAACGACTTCGGCGCATAAGATAAACTTTACCTGTGTGCAGTGGGCAACAGTGGTCTGCTTTGCCTTCTATAATTACGCCCCTTTGGGCAGCGCCGGCTGGGTTGCGACGACGCTAAACTACTTGTGGCCGATGACGTGCTTTTGGATAGCGCTTATTCTGCCAAAAAAAATACAACGCAATGAATATATTCCGTCCAAAACGCTGATAATGTTTGCCGCCGCCCTCATATTTGCCTTAGACAGCGAGATGATAGCGCTTATGTTTTGCGTTATGCTCGTCTGTTACGCGGGACGTCTGCTTTGGTTGCGGCGGCAAAGAGACGCGGAACATTTACGGCTTGAGCGCTTACTGAAAAAATACCGCTTGGCTGTTTTGGTGTACGCGACAATAACAATAGTCATGTTAGCCAAGATTGTTCTCTGTCCGGGCAACAAAAGCCGCTATATTACCGAAAGCAAACGGTTCTTCCCCGATTTTGAGTTCGTTCCGATAATCGACAAACTACAGTTAGGAATCGGCAATACCGGCGCATATTTTTTTTACTATAACGATTGCGTGACCGTATTTTTATGCGTGGCGACGGCAATTATCGTTTGGCAGAAGTCCCATAACAAATTTTGGCGCTTGGCGGCGCTGTTGCCGCTCGTTTTGCGTGTTGTGCCGATACTGCATCTTATGCACAATTTGCACACAACATCGCTTGCCAAAACCCACGAATATTTTATCACCGTTTCGCTCGGCATCGGCATGGACGTGCATTATCTGACCGTCATCGAAAAACTGCCGGTGCTGTACGCAATCGCTTTTTTTGCGTTGCTTGCCGCCATACTCGGCAAAGCTTTTTATGGCACCCAACGCTTTTTTTATGTTTTGACGCTGTATGCGTCGGGATTGGCGACAACGTTGGCCGTATCTTTTTCGCCGACGCTCTTTGCGTCAAGCACACGAATTTTTTTTCCGTTGCATTTTGTATTCGTGGTGCTTACGGTAATTTGCATAACGGAAATTTTACACGCGGAGGTTTCGTACAATGACACGAATAGTCCAAAAAGCGCCGGCAAAAATCAATTTAACCCTTGACATATTGGGCAAACGTCCCGACGGGTATCATGAAGTGGCAATGGTTATGCACTCCCTTGCCCTCGCCGACAGCGTCACAATCGAAAGCCGTGCCGACGGGCAAATTACCTTGTCAATAACAGGCAACGCAAAACTGCCGACCGACAACAGCAATTTGGCATGGCGCGCCGCCCGTCTTTTCCTCGACGCCGCCGACAAACACAATTTTGGCGTAAATTTGACAATAACAAAAACTATCCCCGTGGCGGCCGGTTTGGCAGGCGGCTCTGCCGACGCGGCGGCGGTGCTTAAAGGCATGAACGAAATGTTCGGCAACATATTTTCCGTGACCGACCTGTGTCATTTGGGCGAACAAATCGGCTCGGACATACCTTTTTGCATTATGGGCGGTACAATGCTGTCAACGGGACGCGGCGAAATATTGCGCCGACTGCCGAATCTGCCGCCTTTTTACGTTGTCCTTGCCAAACCGCCCATCGAAGTATCGACCAAGTGGGCATACGCAAATTACGATGCACACCCGGCCGCCGCTCACCCCGATAATGCGGCTATGGAAGCGGCATTATCGGCAAGTGATGCGAAAAAAATCGTCGGCTTATTGTGCAATGTGTTGGAAAGTGTTACTATAGGGAAGCACCCCGTCATTGCCGAGTACAAGAAAATGCTCATCAGTTGCGGTATGCAAGCCGCGTTGATGTCCGGCAGCGGGCCTACGGTATTTTCTCTGACCGCTGACAGAACCACGGCGCAAAAGACCGCCGAATTTATGCGGCAAAACACGGAAGCCGAAGTTATACTGACGACGACATAATCACATTGCCAAGGGAGTGCCTATGGAGCGAAGACTGGAACCTATCAACTTGGAAAGTTTCTTGCCGTTGCGCGAAACTATATGCGAATCGTTGCGCGACGCGATACGGCGCGGTATTTTGCGTCCCGGCGAACGTCTCATGGAGATAACTCTGGCCGAGGAATTGGGCGTATCGCGGACTCCGGTGCGCGAAGCGATACGAAAATTGGATCAGGAAGGTTACGTTGTCATGATGCCGCGACGCGGTACCTATGTCGCCAATATGTCCATTCGCGACGTAAACGAAATTTTTGAGATTCGCACGGCGCTTGAATCTCTTTCCTGCGGGTTGGCGGCCGAGCGCGTAACCAGCGAAGAATTGGAACGACTGCAAAAATTGTTGGTTATGATCGGCGGCTTCATGAAAAACGGCAACATTGACAAAGTCGTCGCAACCGATATAGAATTCCACGATATGTTATATCAAGCAACGCGCAACGAACGTTTGGTCGGCGTAATCCACAACCTGCGGGAACAGCTGACCCGGTTCCGTACGCTGTCCATGTCTTACCCCGGACGCTTAGAGGCAACCCTTGAAGAACACCGCACAATGGTCGAAGCCATAGCGCAAGGTGACGTGAAAGCGGCCAAACGCGCCGCCGAACGGCACATGGAACACTCCGAGCAAACGTTGCTGAAGGCAATGGAAGTACAACGAAAAATCGAAGCAAAAAAAGCCAAAGATAATGCGGCGAAAGAGCAACAGAAACAGTCTGCGGCGAATAACGAGGCGAATGTACAATGAATGATTTGACAGCGGTAATATTGGCGGCGGGCAAGGGAACACGCATGAAGAGCAACCTGCCCAAAGTTTTGCACAAAGTGGGCGGCAAGGCCATGCTTGCCCATGTTATTGCGGCGGCAAAAACGGCCGGCGCAAAACGCACCGTTGTGGTTACCGGTTTTGGCGGCGCCGAAGTCGAAGCGGCAATGAAAGATGATGCGGTGGAATTTGTTCGCCAAACAGAACAATTAGGCACGGGACACGCCGTATTGCAAACCGAAGCGTTACTCCGTGACAGCAACGGCACGATTTTGGTTTTATGCGGCGATACACCGCTTATTACGGGCGAAGTCTTGCGAAATCTTTGCGCCGAACACGAAAAAAGCGGCGCCAAAGCGACGGTATTGACAACGGTATTGGCCGATGCCACGGGCTACGGACGTATCATCCGCAATGATGACGGCACCATCGCCAAAATAGTCGAGCAGAAGGACGCCACCGCCAAAGAGCAAAAAATAAACGAGATCAATTCCGGCATATATTGTTTTTCCGCTCCGTCCCTGTTCGCCGCGTTGCACAAAGTGGGCAACAACAACGCCCAAGGCGAGTATTACCTGCCCGACGTCCTGCAAATTTTGCGTTGCGAGGGCGCGAAGATTTACGCAACAACAACGACAAACAATGAAGTCGTAAGCGGTATAAACTCCCGGGCGCAACTGGCCGTTGCCGAAAAAATCCTGCGCCGCCGAAAGAACGAAGAACTTATGGCGTCGGGCGTTACGCTTATGGATCCCGATACGACCTTTGTCGATGCCGATGTCCAAATCGGGCGTGACACCGTTATATATCCTTTTACTTGGATAGAAGGTAAAACAGTTATCGGCGAAGGTTGCGAAATAGGACCGAACTGCCGCCTGCAAAACATGACCGTCGGCAACAACGTTACCGGTCAATTCCTGTACGCGCACGATGCCAAAGTAAACGACGGTGCCTCATTGGGACAATTTGTACATCTGCGCCCCGATACCGTAATCGACGAAGACGTCAAAATCGGCAACTTTGTTGAAGTCAAAAATTCCAATGTCGGCAAGGGCAGCAAACTGCCGCACTTATCCTACATCGGCGATTGCGATATGGGCGCTGGAGTCAACATGGGTTGCGGCACGATAACCGTAAACTACGACGGCAAGAAAAAATTCCGCACGGTTATCGGCGACAATGTTTTTGTCGGTTGCAATTCCAATTTGGTGGCGCCGGTTACGCTTAACGACAATGTATACGTCGGTGCCGGTTCAACAATAACCAAAGATGTACCGAACGGCAATTTGGCCATTGCTCGCGCACGACAAACCAATCTCGACAAGTGGAAAGACAAACGCGAATAAAATTCCTGCGTTTTTTTCATAAGGAAATACTGCATAAATGAGTTCGTGCCATTGCCGAGGGATTTTTTCGGCAGACAAGGAATGACGACGAAGCGTAGTGGTGCT
>CAJORE010000087.1 GCA_905236595.1 uncultured Selenomonadaceae bacterium
GATTTTTTCCATGGCGATAAGCTTGGCGCCATCGGGCAATTCCGTTTGCAATCGGCGGAAAACTTCGTCAACGGGCAAATCTTCTTTTAGCGTCAGATCAAAATATTCGGATTCGCTGGTCGAACCGACGGCCAGCGCCGAAGCAAAGGCAAGCTTCAAGCGCGGGTTAAATCCTTCGCTGTAGGCTGCCGGTAATTTGGCGCGGCGTATGGCGCGCTCAAACAGGGCAATGTAATCAAGATGCGACAGGAACGCTAACGGTTCGTCTTTGTAGGCTTTGCCGCGATAAAAATATTTTTCGTCGGCGGCGGGCGTTGTCGGTTGCGGGGACGGGCGCCGCTTGGGTAATGTTCGGGCGCCGACGGTTTCGTTGGCGCCCAAGGTTATTACTTTGGCTTTTACGGCGGGGCATACGCCGCAACCGGTACATTCGCCGTGACGACAATCGCGGGTAAGTTCGGCGCTTAGCGCTTTTTGCCATTCGCGACGCAAAAAGCTTTCGGCGATGCCGGGCGACGTTATGCGCCAGGGCAAAGGCTCGTCCATGTTGCGTGTCCGCTCGTTGAAATACTCGATTGGCAAATTACATTCGGCAAAAGCTTCGTGCCATACGGCGGGCTTAAAATGCTCCGACCAACCGTCGAACTTGGCGCCTTTTTGCCACGCGGCAAAAATCACGTTGGCCACGCGGCGATCCCCTCTGGCCAACGCCCCTTCCACCACGGACAAGGCGGCATCGTGCCAGTTGAAAGTGACGGATTTTTCGCGGGCCAGCAAGTCTTTGAGCAATTTTTGGCGTCGCTCGAATTCCGCTCGGGAAATTTGCCCAAACCATTGAAAGGGCGTGTAAGGCTTCGGCACAAAACAAGAGACGCTGACGGTTATTTTGACGCCGCCTTTGCCCGTAATTTCGCGGTAAAGTGTCGCGACTTTTTTGGCAAGGTCGGCAATGCCGGCGATGTCCTCGTCGGTTTCCGTCGGCAGACCCATCATGAAATAAAGCTTCACGTTGCGCCAGCCTTTTTTGAACGCGGCGCCGCAGGACGAGAGCAAGTCTTCTTCCGTGACGCCCTTGTTAATGACGTCGCGCAGGCGTTGCGTCCCCGCCTCCGGTGCGAAGGTGAGGCCGCTTTTGCGCATTTTTTGCAGGCGGGCGGCTATTTCCACGTTAAAGCTGTCAATCCGCAAGGACGGCAGGGATAAATTGAGCCGTTCGCCGATAAATTCTTCGGTAAGTTCGTCGATTAGCCGGGTCAGCCCGCAATAATCCGCCGAGGACAGCGAAGTCAGCGACATTTCATCGTAGCCCGTGGCGTTGACCATTTCGCGGGCTTCGGCACGCAGACGGGAAACGCTTCGTTCGCGCACCGGACGGTAAGTCATACCCGCTTGACAAAAGCGACAACCGCGACTGCAACCGCGAAACAGCTCCAGCATCAAACGATCGTGGACAACGTTCAAATAGGGCAACACCGGGCGACGTACGGCGACCGCCGCGTCAAAATCCCGCACGACGCGTTTGGTAACGACGGGTTTGGCCGCTGTGTCCAGGGGTTTTAGTCCCGTGAAATTTCCCGACGCGTCGTATATATCCTCATAGAGGGACGGCACATAAATGCCGTCACACTCGGCCAAGCGCCGCAAAATTTCCCGTCGGCCGCCGGGTTTGCCGTCCTTTTTCCACCGGGAAATAAGGTCGGCAATTTCGCCGATGATTTCTTCGCCTTCGCCGACGACAAAAAAATCAAAGAAGGCGGCAACCGGCTCGACGTTATACACGCAAGGCCCGCCGCCGACGATGAGCGGGTCGCTTTCGGTGCGCTCCTTGGCAAAGACGGGAACATTCGCCAAGTCCAACATATTGAGGACGTTGGTGAAAATCATTTCGTACTGCAAAGAAAAGCCCCACAAATCAAACGCTTTGAGGGGTGTTTTGGTTTCCAAGGAGTACAGCGGAAGTTTTGCGGCGCGCATTTGTTCTTCCATGTCAAGCCACGGCGCATAAACCCGCTCGACTTGGACGGTTTGTTTGCTTTTCAGCGCTTCGCGGAGTATGGCAAGCCCCAAATTGCTCATGCCAACTTCGTAGACGTCGGGCATGGTAAGCGCAAAGGACAGGGCGGCGTTTTTGACGGGGGCGGCGTTCCATTCGCCGCCCGTATAGCGCATGGGCTTGTTTACCGCCGCCAAAATTTCGTTGGTGATCGGTGGTTGCATTTCTTCCTCAACTCGGTTGACGATCGGATATGCGCAAATACATTACGCGTCCTTCTTCTTCGGCTATCTCGACACGCATCCTGGGATAAATCCGCTTGGCTTCCTTGGGGTCGTCGGTGTAGCCGTAAGCAGCGACGATGATGCGTCCGTCGTAAAAACCGGTGCGCATAAGCTCGATGTGCCGTTTGCCTTCGCCGTAATTGTCCGACACTTCCTCCTGCTCTACGCCGGGGCCGACGTTTTCGGGGGTCGTGGCCGCCGCCCAGCGATCGGTTGTTATGGCGGTTATGCGTTTGCCGCCGATGGTGCGGATGATTACGGCGGGGGCATAAAGATCGCGCCGGCCGTACAGCCAAACATAGTTGGCACCGGCGCTGTCGCGGCGCGTGTAAGGGCCTAATACTTCAATCGCTTTGGAAATATCGTCGCCTAATTTCACCGTGCCGCGTTCAAATTTCATGGTGTCGGGAATTGGCTTTATGTTGTCGCCGGGGGCGGCCAAAGAAAGACCGACTGCGTTCATAAGGAGCCAAACCGTCAGGCAAAAAATCAATGCCGGTTTCAGTAACTTCATGGAAATACCTTATTCAAATTCAATCGTGGCCGGCGGCTTGCTGGTGCAATCGTACAAC
>CAJORE010000088.1 GCA_905236595.1 uncultured Selenomonadaceae bacterium
GGGTATCGCATAAATACCGATGTCGGCAAATTGTTCGTCTTGTCGGCAACGGATTTTTTTTAATTTGATAAGCTCCAACAACGCCAAAAAAAGGGCAATCAATTCGGAGCGGGTCGGGCGGGCAAAGAGTTTTGAAAAGAAAATCATCCCTTGTTCGTTTTCCAAAATTTGCATAATCTCGTGCATTTTGTCTTTTATGGAAAATTCCTCGGGACGCACGATAACTTCCGGCACCGTCAGTTCGCGCTGTATTTTTAGAGCGTTCTTAAAGGCGCGAACCAACAGGTTAAGGGGCAAATCCTTCGGCGGCATACGCGAGGTCGGTACGGCTAACGGCTCACGGGTAAAAAATTTTTCTTGAAAGGAGGCCATTTCCGCCAAAACTTCGCTCACTTGACGAAATTGTTTGTATTCAAGCAAACGCCGCACCAAATCGGCGCGGGGATCCTCGTCCGTTTCTTCGTCCTCATCCTCTTTGGGCGGGCGCGGCAACATAAGGCGTGACTTTATTTGTAAAAGCGTTGCCGCCATAACCAAAAACGAACTGGCGACTTCAATGTTAAATTCGCGGAACCCGTCCAGGTATTCCATGTATTGACGGGTAAGTTCGGCAATCGGAATATCGTAAATGTCGATTTTATTCTTGTCGATTAAATGCATCAAAAGTGCCAGCGGCCCTTCAAAGGCGGCTAAGCGAATTTTGTATTCGTCCATTAGAGCATTACCGACAATATCGAACTCATGATTGTCCAAATGCCCGTTACCAAGGGACGCAAAATAAGCTCCGGCAACGGCGAAAGCAAAAACACCAATAAAATCAACATACTGTATCGTTCCAAGCCGGCCATTTTTTCGGCAAGCTCATAGGGCAAAAGCCCTTTTAAGACGTGGGAACCATCCAAGGGCGGTATGGGAATAAGATTAAACACGCCAAAACCGATGTTGTAAATGATTATAAGCTGCAACACCATACCGGCACCGTGGGTCATGCCGCCCGTTATGGAGAAAACGGAAAACAGTACCGCCATGGCGATAAATGCCGTGACAAAATTTGCGACAGGTCCGGCAAGGGACACTAAAATATCGCCCATTCGCGGATTGCGAAAATTATAAGGATTTATTGATACGGGTTTTGCCCAGCCAAAATGAACCAGAAACATACACAACATTCCTATGGGATCGATATGGCTCATTGGGTTTAGCGTCAATCGTCCCATGAGTCGCGGTGTGGGGTCGCCCATGGCAACGGCGACACGGGCATGGGCATATTCGTGAATGACCATGGCGATTAAAAGCCCCGGTATACCGGCAATCATTTGTGTTATATCGGACATATAATCTCCTTTGCGGGTTGGGTGAACCAAAACCACAAACATAACGAAAAACTAAAATTTATTGAGAACCGCTCCAAACCGGCAACATAAAAAAATGCCAAAAAACTGCCAAATAACCAAGCCATCAAAAACAAGGGGACGTCATTATTTTAATTTCAAATTGGCCGTCATCAAAAGCGCCACGATTGTCTTGGCGTCGATAATCGTACCGTCGTTAATCATGGCTATGGCATCGACGAGGGGAACTTGCACCGTATTGATAAATTCGTCGTCATCGGGGTGTTGTTTGCCGGGGGTAAGATCGGTGGCCACATAAAGATGGATGTATTCGTCGGAAAATCCGAAGGTCGTCGCGATGGTGGTAAGTTTTTGCCAATTTTGGGCGTTGTAGCCGGTTTCTTCCGACAATTCGCGTTTGGCGCAAACCAACGGATCTTCACCGGCGGCGTCGAGTTTGCCGGCCGGAATCTCAAGCGTCACTTGATGAACGGGATAACGGTATTGGCGCACCAAAAGGACATTGCCGTTTTCTAAACACGGAGCGACCGCCGCCGCCCCGGGGTGCTTTATCCATTCGCGCACCGCCGTGTCGCCGTTGGGCAAGCGCACGGTGTCGCTTTTAACGTGCAGAAGTTTTCCGTTGTAAATATCGCGGCTGTCAAGCTTTTCTTCGATGAGACTTTTGTCGTTTTGATCCAAAATCTTGTTCACGCTAAATTCTCCTTCATTGTCGCGGCTGTTTTGAGCATTTCTTCGGCATTGTTTATCGCTGCCGCCGTTTCGTCGGTGCCGCTGGTCATGCGCGCAATTTCGCCGACCCGTTCTTTAAGCGATAAATTTTTCACCTGCGTTACGGTTTTATGGCCGTCGGATTCTTTTTCAATGTAGAGGTGAACATCGGCGGCGGCGGCTATTTGCGGCAAATGCGTAATGCACAGCACTTGTTTGCCGCGAGCAACCATGGCGATACATTCGGCCACCATTTTGGCGGTGGCGCCGCCGATGCCGGTGTCGATTTCGTCAAATACCAACGTGTTCGCTCCGCCGGTGTCGATGCCTTGCGCTTTCACTGCCAAGGCAATGCGCGATAATTCGCCGCCCGAGGCAACATCCTTTAACGGTTTAAGCTCCTCGCCGGCATTAGCGGAAAAATTGACGACAATTTCATCTTTGCCCCGATTCCCGTAATCGGTCGCCGGTAAAATATCGACAACGAACCGGGCGTTTTTCATGCCGAGGGCGTTAAGCCGACTTTCGACGGATAGCGCCAAGTCCTTGGCACGTTTTTGGCGCGTCGCCGTTAATTTATCGGCGGCTGAAGCGAGCTTTTTTTCTTGTTCGGCAATCGCCAAGCGCAATTTGTCAATGTCGGCGTCGATATTTTCCGTGTCGTTCAATTCGGCGGCAATCTTGTCGCGGTAGCTCAATACCGCCGCAACGTCCTGTCCGTATTTGCGGCACAACCGATCGATTAAATCCATACGCTGTTGGGCTTTGTTGAGGCTTTCGGGGTCAAAATCAATGTTGTCGGCATATTCTTTGATGTCGTAAGTCGCTTCCTGGATATTTATGCGGGCTTCTTCGATAATTTTTTGTGCGTCCGTCAAAGTATTATCAAAGCGTGCCATATCCTCAAGATTGCGTTCGACCACGGTCAGCGCCGCCAAGACGCTCAAGCTTCCGCGGACGCCGACGTCCAATAATTCCACGGAACTGCCGACGTAATCGGCAATTTTTTCGGCGTGGCTCAAACGATGGATGGTGCGGGACAGAGTTTTGTCCTCGTCCGGGGTCAAGTCGGCGTCGTTTATCTCCTTTAGTTGCCAAGAAAGCAGTTCGGCGCGTTCGGCATAATTCTTGCGGCCGGCTTCTTTTTCGGCAAGGGCGTTTTTCGCCGCCAAAAAAGCTTGGTAGGCGGCTTTATAATCGTTCAGCGCCGTGTTGCCGTTGCCGCCGTCCACCAATTCATATTGTCGGCTTTCCCTAAGGAGCGCCAAATTTTCGTTTTGCCCGTGAATATCAACCAACAACGCGCCCAATTTACGCAAATTCGTTACCGTGACATGAGCGCCGTTGACCGTAACGGAACTTTTGCCGTTGATTGATAATTGCCGCATTATGATTATTTCGCCGTCGTCGCTGTCAATATCCGCTTCTTTCAAAAAAGCAACGGCGGGGTTTTGGTCATCGACGGCAAAAACGGCCTCGACTTTAAGATTTTGGCAGCCCGTGCGAATCATGCCCGTGCCGATTCGCCCGCCAAGGACGGCACCCAAGGCATCAATTAAAATGGATTTTCCCGCGCCGGTTTCGCCCGTCAAAATATTTAGGTTTTCGCCAAATTCGATTTCGACTTTTTCAATAAGTGCAAAATTTTGCACCGTCAGCGTTTTTAACATTCGCCGTGTTGCGTCCTTTCTTTACGAAAATTCCCATGGATTTTCCAAAATGATAAAATCCGCGCTCACTCCATTTGCTCCCACAATTTTTTCTGTAAAATCGTATAGTAATTCTTGTCCTCAAATTTTACTATTTTCGCCGCAACGTCCGCTTTTCTGACCAATACTTCATCCCCCGGCAACAAGCGGAAACTTTCCTGTCCGTCGAAGGTGACGATTGATTCTTGATGGACGTTGGCGATATTTATGCCGATTTCGTCGCTTTCGCTGACCACCAAGGGCCGCAAATGAAATGTGTGGGCGCATATCGGCGTAAGGAGCAGAGCGCGAACCAGCGGATTCATAATCGGCCCGCCCGCCGACAATGAATAGGCCGTGGAGCCGGTGGGCGACGAAACAATAAAACCGTCGGCTTTGCAAGCCAATAATTTTAAGCCGTTGACGGACAGATTAAAGCGAAGCATACGCGACATGGAGCCTTTGGCCACAACCACATCGTTTATGGCGTCCGCCACAAAGCGCTCCTTGCCGTCGGCGCGGATAAAACCCGACAACAAAAGGCGTTTTTCCACGCGGTAATCGTCCGCCAAAATCTTTCGCAACTTGTTTTCTAATTCCGCCGGTTCAATATCCGCCAAAAATCCCAATGTACCGATGTTGACGCCGCACACGGGAACGCCGCGCCGCCCCATGCGGCGACAAACACCCAAAAGTGTGCCATCGCCGCCGATGGAAAGCGCCAGATCGGCGGGGTGCGCTTCGGCGTTGTCGGCGGCAAATTCTTCGCAACCGAAAAATCGCGCCGCATCGGTAGGCACGGTAAGCGCAACATCATTAC
>CAJORE010000089.1 GCA_905236595.1 uncultured Selenomonadaceae bacterium
GCCGAGGGCGTTTGACTTACGACCGTTCCCGTCGCTTGACGGCTCGGCTCTTTTGTCACGTTGCCCACGCTCAGCCCGCGATCGTTTATGCTGCTCTTGGCGGCTTCCAACGTGCCGCCCCGCAAATTGGGGACGCTGACTTTCTTTTTCTTCTTTTCCTGTTCGCCTTTCGATACGGTTATATCAACCGTGTCGCCCTTGGCGATTTTGGCGCCGCTTTTGGGGTCTTGCCCGACCACGGTTCCCGCGTCCTTGTCGGAGAATTTATCGTAGACCGAGCCTAATTTTAAGCCCATGCGTTTTAGTTTCGCTTCGGCATCGGCGCGGGACAATCCCGTTAAATCGGGCATTTCCGTATCTTCGCCGCCCTTGCTGACGTAAATCGTGACAAGGCGCTCGGTTTTTACTTTTGCACCGCCTTCGGGACTTTGGGAAACGACTTGTCCGGCAGGGATCTGCGCGTCGTAGGTTTCGGCTACGTTCACGCGCAGGTGGCCGTCCTCCAGAATTTGCCGTGCGAGGGTCATTTGTTTGCCTACGACATCGGGCACGGAGGTTTCGTTCGTGCCGCCTAAAATATTGCCGAAGGAGATAAACGCACCCACTGCAAAACCGATAATTAACACCATTAACAACCCGAATAGGAACAACTTCGAGGAAAATACGGAGCCGCTCTTTTTCTCGCCGCTTTTTTTGTGTTTGTCGTCCGTGTTCACGGGAGCGATAATGCGTGTGGCGAAGGGATCGTCCGTGCCGTCTCCGCCGAGCATACGTTCCGCCGCGGCTAAATCGGCGGCAAATTCGGCGGCGGTGGGGCGATTGTCGGGGTCTTTCTCAAGTGCTTTCATAACGATGGCTTCAACGACCGGAGGGATTTCCGGGTTGTGCTGACGTACCGAAGGCGGCGTTTCCTGTAAATGTTTCATGGCGATGCCGACGGGTGATTCCCCCGTAAAGGGCAAAACTCCCGTCAACATTTCGTAGAGCACCACGCCCAAGGAATACACGTCGGACTTCGGCGTGATGAACGACCCTTTGGCTTGTTCGGGCGAGAAGTAATGTACCGAGCCGACCACGTTGCCGCTGTAAGTGAGAGTCGATTCCGTGACGGCGCGGGCAATGCCGAAATCCGCGACCTTCGCGTGACCGTCCCGCGTCATTAAAATATTGTGCGGCTTTATGTCGCAGTGGACTATGCTGCGTTCGTGAGCGTGTGCCAACGCCTCGGCGATTTCTCGTGCCGTTTTCAGCGCTTCCGTGACCGAGAGATGGCCTTCGGCCTTTATTTTGTTTTTCAAGGTGTTGCTTTCGACGTACTCCATGACGATATAGTGCATGGTGCCGTCAATGCCTACGTCGTACACGCCGACTATATTGGGATGGGTCAGCCCTGCCGCACTCTTTGCTTCAAGGTGGAATTTGCCGATAAATTCTTCGTCGCCCCGAAAATTTTCGTGGAGGATCTTGACGGCCACAATACGTGACAGCAGTTTGTCGTTTGCCTTGTATACGTCAGCCATGCCGCCGCTGCCGACAAGTTCCATAAGCTCGTAACGATTTGAGAGTATCCGTTCACCGCTCATTATTGTCCTCCGCTCTCCTTTATCGCCGCTATTATTTCTTTGGCGATGGGCGCCGCCGTTTGTGCGCCGCTGCCGCCGTTTTCGACAATCACCGCAAAGGCGATGCGCCGCATACCGACGTTCGCCGTGCCGATAAACCATGCGTGATCTTTGCCGCCGGGGTTCTCCGCCGTGCCGGTTTTTCCGGCGACGGTGGCGCCGCGCATTTGCGCCGCTTTACCCGTGCCGCGTTCGACAACGCCCTGCATATAGCCGTTTATTTTTTCGGCGCGTTCCTTGGTCGTCGCCGTGAAATATACGGTGGGTTTGGCTTGATATTCCGTTTTGCCGTCCGTGTCGATTATTTTTTCTATCAGGTAGGGGCGCATAACTTCGCCGCCGTTTATGAATGATGCTGCGACCAATGCCATTGTCATGGGCGTCGTCAAAAGATAACTCTGACCTATGCCTAATTGAGCGACGTCACCGCCGTCAAGGGGTTGTTCGGTAGGCGGCAGATGCGCCGCGCTCCAAGTGAGATCATCCTGTCCCGTCTTAGTGAAACCGAAACGGTCAAAGGTCTGCCGTAATTTCTTTTCGCCGAGCCGCGTGGCAAGCGTTCCGAACGTCACGTTGCAGGATTCGGCAACGGCGTCGGCGAGTTTCATGCGCCCGTGTACGGCATCGTGGCTTTCTTTGATGAAGTAGCCGCCGCCAACGTCCAATTTGCCCTCGCACATGAAAACTTCGTTGTCGGAAGTTTCCCCCTCGGCGAGTGCGGCATCGGCGATAAGCGGCTTGATGGTTGAGCCGGGCGGATAAAGTCCCATGGTGGCGCGGTTCAGCAGGGGACGGTTTTCGTCTTTATTCAGTCGCTCCCAGTCGTCCTCAATCGTGTTCGGATCAAAGGCAGGGGTGCTAACGAGCGCTAACACAGCGCCGCTCGTCGCGTCGATGACCGCCGCCGCACCGCGCTTTCCGGCCAAAAGTTGATACGTTGCCTTTTGCACATGGCTGTCGATGGTCAACCAAACATCGTTGCCGTTCGCGTTGCGGAGAAGTTTGCCTATCGGCCCCAAGTTTTCGGCGGCGGCATTTTCGCCGATTAAGGACAGGTTGGCAAAACTTTCGATGCCGGTACTGCCTAAATTTTCCGCCGCATAGCCCGTTACAAAAGCGGCGCTTTCACCC
>CAJORE010000090.1 GCA_905236595.1 uncultured Selenomonadaceae bacterium
CCACTACGCTTCGTCGTCATTCCTTGTCTGCCGAAAAAATCCCTCGGCAATGGCACGAACTCATTTATGCAGCGTTTCCTAAAAAATCCTGCCGACCGGCAGGATTTTTTATAGGCGACGGGGAATTGTAACAAAATGGTTTATGCGTAGCGCTTAATGATGAAAAGGTGATGCGACAATGAATTTGTTGCGTGTTTTTATAGCGGTTTTTTGTTTGTTGTGGTCGGTGGGTGTCGTCAATGCGGCGCCAAACGGCGATAAGCAAATTTTGCGGGTGGGTATGCCCCGCATCGCGGCGGAGTATATCGGGCTGGATGCCGACGTCGGCTATAGCGGCTATGCCTATGAGTACATTCAAAATATTGCGTTGTACGGCGGGTTCGAGTGCCGTTTCGTGGAGGGAACCCTCGTTGAATGTCGTACGCGTTTGCTAAACGGTGAAATCGACGTGTTGCCCGGCGAAGTCATCACGCCGCACAACAGCGAAACCATGAGCTTTACCCGTTTGCCCATGGGCTATACCCATTTGGATCTCGTCTATGACGGCTCCTTGAACGATTGGCAAACGGCGCGGACGGAAGGGAAACCCGTTCGGTTGGGAATGTTGTCCGGGACGGATTTGTCGTGGGCGTTTTCTAATATTGACACGCCGCAGATTTTTTCCGCTTACGCCGACATGGAGGACGCTTACAAGAGCCGCAAATTGGACGGCTTTATCACCGATCATCGTTACAATCCCGACAAGGATATTTTGATGCAGTTTGCCGCCGTCGAATTGCATTTGGCGGTGCGAAAGGGCAATACCGACCTTTTGCGCCGTCTGAATGCCGCCGAGCAGGAATGTTTTATCGCCGACCACCAACTGCAAAGCCGTCTGTTTGAAAAATATTATCGTCAAGGGGCGGCCAATCCGTTGACGTTGACGGTGGACGAAATCGAGTATTTGAAGAAGAAAAAGAAAATCGTCGCCGTCGGCAGTCCCGGCGAATGGCCCCACAGCGGTTTTAAGAACGGCGTTTACGGCGGTGTCATCGGCGAAATCGTAAAGCGCATGGCGGAAGATTTGCACGTTGAGTTGGAATTCATCGAGACGAAGAGCAACGAGGAATCCTTTCGTTTGTTGCAGGAAGGCAAAGCGGAGATTATCACCGAATTCTACGCCGATTACAACTGGGGCAAGCAACATGATGTGTTGCTCTCGACGCCATATTTGACGCTTAATTATGTCTTGGTTCAAGAACGGGGGCGGCGCTTGACCGAACAACCGCGGGTCGCCGTGGCACGGGGGCATTTTTATCCGTTGGCGTTTGTCAGCAAGCGGTATGACGAAGGTCAGTTGGTTTATTTCAACACGATGGAGGATTGTTTGGATGCCGTCGTCAAAGGCGAAGCGGACATTGCCTTCATAAAGAGCGACGTGGCGCGTTATGCCCTGTGGCAAGGCGGTTATTATAATTTGGTGACGGACGGCAGCGTTGAATTTTCCCACGATGTTTCCGTGGGCGTCGGCGCGGCAGCGGATCCGATTTTGATTCGCATACTGAATAAAGAAATAAATCATCTGGACCCTAATTTTGTGCGGAGCGTCGCCAACCAGAATATGCTGTTGGGGAATTCGGACGGCTTTAAGCTCAAGGCCATGGTTTATAACTACCCCATGCAATGCGTGGCGGCGATGGCGGCATTGGCGCTTTGCGCCGTGATTTTGTCCGGCTGTATCACCGTAATGCGGCGGCGGCACGCCGATAAAGTGCAACGGTTGGCCTATGAGGATCAATGGACGGGTCGTCATAATTGGCGGTGGTTCGCGCAGGAGGCACAGCGCTTAAAGGAAACCGGCTACAAACAGGAATGTGCGGAAGGCCGCTTGGCCGTCATTGTCGTCAGCCTCAGTCGGCGGGAAATTTTAGTCGAAGCTTTCGGCAACGAATTTGTGACCAAACGCATTGATGAGATAACCGCCGACATTGAAGAAAAAGAAAAATGGGTTGTCATCAGCGCCGTCGAAGGATTGTCCGGGCAAATAATTTTGTTGGGAGTGCAAGCCAAGGATGCGCCGCCCTTTGACGAAACCTTGAATCAGGTGCTTCTCAGAATCGGCACGGAAAAACATGGCAGCAGTCGGCGGCAGCTAAACTTAAAAGCCGGCATATATATGCTCAAAGAGCATGACGACATAAAGCAAGCAATAAATTGCGCCGAGATCGCCTGTTCGGAAATTTACGGCACGGCGAGCCTTGCCAAATGCTACGACAAGGAAATGGAAGAGCGCCTGCAGCTCCAGCAAAAAATCGAGGACAGCATGGAGCAGGCGTTGGCCGACAAAGAATTTCAGGTTTGGTACCAACCGAAGTTTGACATCAAGACTCATTCAACCAGCGGCGCCGAAGCGCTTGTGCGGTGGCAAAGCCCCACCATGGGTTTTTTGCCGCCCGGCAAATTCATTGATATTTTTGAGGCCAACGGTTTTGTGGCGAAACTTGACTTCTATATGCTTGAGAACGTTTGCCGGTTCCAGCGGGCGCGTTTGGATGCGGGTCTGCCCATTGTCTGCGTGTCCGTCAACCAAAGTCGCGTGCATCTTATGGAGCCGGGGTACCTGCAACATATTCAGGCGATAAAGCATGAGTATCGCTTGCCCGAAGGGGCGGTGGAACTTGAACTGACCGAGACGGCGTTTTCGATTTACGATCAACCGGGCAAACGCTCCATGGCGATGGCGGTTTGCCGCACATTGCAACGCATGGGCTTTTCCATGTCCATGGACGATTTCGGGTCGGGATATTCCTCGATTATGCTTTTGTCGCTTTTGAAACTCGACGTAATGAAAATCGACAAGTCGCTTCTTACGGCTTCCGGTGATTCGTCGCGAATGGAAAAGGTTTTGTCCAGCGTCATTGAGATGGGCAAGAAACTTAAAATGGAAATTATTTGCGAGGGCATCGAAACGCCGGAGCAGGAAGAACTTTTGCTCAGAAACGGTTGCCACTACGGGCAAGGCTATATTTATTCCAAGCCCCTGCCCGAAGAAGAATTTGCCGCTTTTTTGGATACGAAGCCGATCTATGACAAACGCGCTGAAGAATGAGCCGGTTGGTTGCGTCACAAAAAACGCCCCCATTTTTTTCGGGGGCGTTTTTCCGTGAAGAATAAGGAACTCACACCGATTTCTCCGGCATCGCCGGATGACCGTCGGGGCGTTGCCGTCATCTTCGGCAAAATGCGGGGGCAGACGGCTCAAAAAATTTTTGGCGCCTTTTGCATACGCTTAATGAGGTTTTATGGATACGATTTACGCAATACTTGATTTTTGTCTGCCCTTTTCGTGGGCAAGTTTCGTTTTTATGAAGAACGCCTTTTTGGCGGTGTTGCTTGTTTGCCCATTGTTGGCTGTGTTGGGGACAATGGTGGTGACAAGCCGTATGGCCTTCTTTGCCGATTCCCTGTCCCACGGCACCTTCACCGGCATTGCGTTGGGAGCAATCATCGGCATCGGTTCGCCGCGATTGTCGCTTATCGGGTTCGCCGTGGTCTTCGCGCTGTTTATCACATATATTAAACGCAAAAGTCGCGTGGGCGCCGACACGGTCATCGGCGTATTTTCATCGGCGGCGATGGCTTTGGGACTTATGCTGATGAGCCAAGGCGGATCTTTCGGCAAATTTTCGGCGTTTATGATCGGCGATTTGCTGGCGGTGACGCCGAATGACTTGAGCGCGTTGGTCTTGGTGGACATCGTCACTTTCGCCGTATGGACGGTGCTGTTTAATCCCTTGTTGTTGACGGCGGGGGTTAATGCGGCGTATGCGCAAAGTCGCGGCGTAAAAAGCGCTGTGGTCGAAAGCGTGTTCGCGGTGCTTTTGGCGGTGATTGTCGCCGTAAACATCGAGTGGGTGGGGGTTTTGATTATTAACTCGCTTCTTGTTTTGCCGGCGGCGGCGGCGGCGAACGTTGCCGCGTCGGTGCGGCAGTACCATTTGTTCGCCGTGCTTATTGCGTTGGCGGCGGGCATCACGGGTTTGATTGCCGCTTTTTACATCGGGTCGTCGGCGGGAGCGGCCATCGCGTTGGCGGCGGCGACGCTGTTTTTTGTCACGTTGTTTTTTAGGAGAGTATAATCGTGGACGACATTAAAGCGATAAAAAAGGAACTTGGCGAATTGCGAAAAATTATTCGCCGTCACAATAAATTGTATTACGAGCTTGACGCGCCGGAAATCGACGATTTTACCTATGACCGGCTTATGCGGCGCTTGAAGGAAATCGAAAATAAGTACCCGGAACTTATAACCGATACGTCGCCGACGCAGAAAGTCGGCGGCAAAGCGCGGCGGGAAGCGGGGGAACTTGTCCCTCACGATGTGCCGATGCTCAGTTTGCAGGACGTATTTTCGCAAGCGGAAGTAGCGTCCTTTGTCGAGAGCGTGCAAAAAAGCATGGGCGGCAATGCCGAATTTGTTGTCGAAGAAAAAATTGACGGGTTGTCCGTCGCATTGCGCTACGAAAGCGGGCGATTGGTCATGGCGCTGACTCGCGGCGACGGCACCACCGCCGGTGAGGATGTGACCGCCAACGTGCGGCAAATCGCCGACGTTCGCGAGGAATTGGCGGAGGCGCTGCCTTATTTGGAAATTCGCGGCGAAGTGTACATGGAGCGGGCAAATTTTGCCGCCGTCAACGAGCGGCAGGAACTTTTGGGATTGCCGCTCTTTGCCAATCCGCGCAACTGCGCGGCGGGGACGCTTCGCCAATTAAACAGCCGCATTGTCGCCGAACGAAAGCTGTCGTTGTTTGTGTTCAATTTGCAAAAGGCCGTGGGCAAAACATTTGCCAAGCATACGGAAGTGTATGATTTCTTGCACCAAAGCGGCGTAAAGACCATAAACGAGCCAATCGTCGCCAAAAGTGCGGCGGAAGTATGGGCGGCGATTGAAGCAATCGGCAAACGGCGCGGCACCTTGCCCTATGATATTGACGGGGCGGTGGTGAAATTAAACGATCTTGCCGCACGGGAAAATTTCGGCGCGACGGGCAAAGTGCCGCGTTGGGCGGTGGCTTATAAATATCCTCCCGAAGAAAAGGAAACCGTTTTGCGCGACATCGAACTGTCCGTAGGGCGCACGGGGCGCATAACGCCGACGGCGGTGTTTGATGCGGTTTTCCTGTGCGGCACGAGCGTGTCGCGGGCGACGCTCCACAATCAGGATTTTATTGACGAACTTGACGTTCGCTTGGGGGATACGATTATCGTTTATAAATCCGGCGAGATAATTCCGAAGGTGAAAGGCGTCGTCAAGGAAAAACGACCCGACGGCGCAAAGCCGTACAAATTGCCGACGGTTTGCCCGGTGTGCCGACACGCCGCCGAACGCGAAACCGATTCGGCGGACTTAAAATGCACGAACCCTAATTGTCCGGCGCAACGGGTGAACCATATCCTAAACTTTGTGTCCCGGGATGCCATGGATATAAAAGGTTTCGGCGCGGCATACGTCACGGCGCTTATCGAAAATGATTATTTGGCGAACGTCGTCGATATTTATCGCTTGAAAGACCGCCGCGATGAATTGATAGCCGCCGGGATTTTGGGCAAGGAGAAGAACACCGACAAACTTTTGGCGGCGATTGACGTCAGCCGCCAAAACGATCCGTATCGCTTGTTGACGGGACTGGGCATTGCCGGTATCGGCAAAGGCGCCGCCAAGGAACTTATGCGGCACTTTGGCAGTATCGACAACTTGGTCGGCGCCGATATTGAAAAAATAATCGCCGTACCCGATATTGGCGAAGTGAGCGCACGACATATCGCGGAATTTTTTGCCGACGAGCAAAACAGGCGGCAAATTGCCGAGCTTGCCGCATTAGGCTTAAATATGGGCAAGGCGGCGGACGCTTTAACCGACGAATCGGGAAAGTTCACCGGCAAAACCTTCGTCTTGACGGGAACCTTGCCGACGCTCACCCGCGCCGATGCTGCGGCGTTAATCGAAAAGAACGGCGGCAAGGTGGCGGGGAGCGTGTCGAAAAAGACCGATTACCTTGTCGCGGGCGAAAACGCCGGCAGTAAATTAACCAAAGCCGAAAATTTAGGCGTGGCAATTTTAAGCGAGGCCGATTTGCGAAAGTTGGCCGAGGAGTAACGGCGGCAAAAATCAGCCGACTTACGCACAAAGGGCGTGTAAGTCGGCTGATTTTGTCGTTTACGGTATGTTTTTTTATTGTTCGATGATTTTCTTCACCGTGGCCGGAACGCCGACTGCCAAGGAATTATCCGGCAAATCGTCTGTCACCACGCTACCGGCCGCGATGACGCAACCGGCGCCGATTGTCACGCCGGGCATTACGCTGACGTTAGCACCGAACCAACAGTTGTTGCCGATTGTTATGGGCAAAGCTTTCTCCAAGCCTTTGTTGCGTTCGGTAAATTTCAACGGGTGAGTTGCCGTGTAAAAACCGCAGAACGGGCCGATAAAAACGTTGGCGCCCACGGTGATTTTTGCGCCGTCCATGAAGTAACAGCCGTGATTGACGAAGGTTCCGGCGCCGAAAACGGTGTTTATGCCGTAGTCAAAATATACGGGCGCCAAAATGCTCAATCCGTCGGGCAGTTGTGTTCCTAAAATCGACGACAGCGCCACGGCTTTTTTTTCGCTGCCGGGGAGCATATTGTTAAATTCGTGGCAAAGACGTTCGGTTTTAAGACGCACGCGAAGAAGTTCTTCGTCAAAATTGGCGTCATACCATTCGCCGCGGGTCATTTTTTCGCGTTCGCTGCTCATGGCTTTTCCCCTTCGCGGCGGAATTTTTTCGTCAGCGCCGCTATTTTTTGGGCATCAACGTGTTTTGCCCAGTCAGGTTTAAGGCGCCATTTCCAGTTTGTTCCGACCGTTCCCGGCGTATTCATGCGATATTTGCCGGACAGCTTCAAAAGATCTTGCATCGGCGTCATGACAAGCCGCGCATTGGAGGCATAAGCAAAATGGATAAGCCGTTCGGTTACCGTTTCGGCATCGTCGGGATCGGTTCGCAAAAGTTTGGCGACGGCGTTGCGCATACGCGGGTCGATGTCCTCGGTGAACCAACCCACCGTGGTGTTGTTGTCGTGGGTTCCCGTGTATACGATGCTGTTTTCCGGCGCTACGAAGCCAAAGCGTCCTTGCTCGTTAAAGTGCAACGTGAAATGAAGCACTTTCATGCCGGGGAACCCACATTCGTCACGCAGGCGTTCCACTTCGTCGGTGATTATCCCCAAATCTTCGGCAACGATGTCGAGGGTGCCGAACACATTTTTGATTTCGTCGAAGAAAGGTTTGCCGGGGCCTTTTAACCATCGGCCGTTTTGTGCCGTCGAGGCTTTGCCGTCCACTTCCCAATATGACTCAAAGCCGCGGAAGTGATCGATGCGGATAATATCCACCATTTGATAGAGCTTTTTGAACCGCGCTTTCCACCACGCATAATTTTCCGCTTGCATGGCTTGCCAATCATATTGCGGATTGCCCCACAACTGCCCCGTGGCAGAGAAATAATCCGGCGGCACTCCGGCGACGGTCTTGGGCGTGCCGTCATCGTTTAAGTCAAAGAGGCTTTGGTTTGCCCATACGTCCGCGCTGTCGGCGGCGATGAATATGGGCATATCGCCCATTAAGCGTACGCCTTTTTCGTTGGCATAATCATGGAGTTTGCTCCATTGGGCGTGGAAAATATATTGCAGGAATTTTTCAAAGCCCGTGCGCTCGGCGGAGCGTGCCGCCAAACTTTTGAGGGTGGCCGGGTCGCGTTGTTTTAATTTGTCCGGCCATGTCGTCCACTCTTTATCTTTGTTTTCTTTTTTCGCCGCATAATACAGGGCATAATCATCAAGCCAATAGGCCTCGCGTTGGCAAAAAGCCGCATAATCGTTGTCCTTGGCCGCTGTCTTGGCGAATTTGGCAAAGGCTTTTTTGAGGCATTTTTTCTTAAATGCCCAGGCTTGTTCAAAATCGACAAAGGCGTCGGTGTTGATGTACGAGATTTTTATGTCCGTCGCCGTCAATAAGCCTCGCGTCACCAGGTCGTCCAGGTCGATAAGCATGGCGTTGCCGGCAAAGGCCGACGGTGATTGATACGGCGAATAGCCAAAGCCCACCGGATTTAGCGGCAACATTTGCCACACGCGTTGCCCGGCGTCGGCCAAGAAATCGACGAATTTATACGCTTCTTTGCCCAAGTCGCCGATGCCGTATTTCGACGGCAACGAGGTGGGGTGCAACAATATGCCGGCTTCACGAGGGAATTTTTGCGCCGGTTCCTTTAAGCGCCACAAGGCGCCCATAAGCGGTTCAAGTTCAAAGGTCAAACGGCCGCGTTCCACAGGTCGTTCGATTTTTTCGTTTTGGAGAGGCTTAAAGAATACGCCGCCTTCGGCAAAATCGGACACATCGACGGATACCGTGCGCCGATCCCGTCGCGAACGGTTAAAGGCGACCACATAGGCTTCGTCATCCGCTTCCGCCCCGAATACATCGTGGCCGCCGCGAATTATGCGGGCATAGGCCAAAATATCGCCGTCGGCCGTCAACGGTAACAGCTCGCCCGTTCGCAAGGCCCGGTGCGCGTTGCGTTCGGCGATGAATTTTTTGTACCAACCGTTGACGTACTGGTCGCCGCCGTCCCATTCGTAAGGGCGGCGGTTGTACGGATCCTTGAATCCTTGCATGGCCAATTCGTCGCCGTAATAAACGCAAGGCATACCGGGATAGGTCATTTGCCACAGCGCGGCCATAAGCAAACGCCCCACGCCCAAATGGTATTGGTTGTCGTCAAGCCGTGAACGCGCTTGATCGACAGCCGGCATACCGTCATAGTACGGCGCTTCGCCCAATAAGGTGACGGCGCGGATTACATCGTGACTGCCGATGAGGTTCATCATGGCGTAGAAATTTTCTTGCGGATAATTTTCGCGCAGACTCTCCATGCGGCGCACACATTGCGCCGCGTCGCAATGCCCCAAGAGAAAATCGAAAATCGCTTCGCGGAAGGGGTAGTTCATTGCCGAGTCCATTTCCTGTCCGCAAAGATATTCGCGGGGGATGCCGTAGCTTATTTTGTGCGAAGCATCTTCCCATACTTCGCCGATCATCAACGCGTCGGGATTTGCTTCCTTCAAATACTTAAAAAACGTCTGGGAGAACGCCGCCGGCAATTCGTCGATAACGTCAAGCCGCCACCCGTCTACGCCTTCATTCATCCAATGGTGCAGGACGCTGTCTTTGTTGCGGATTATAAAATCCATGTAAGTCGGCTCGGTTTCCGTGACGTTCGGCAACGTCGTAAATCCCCACCAGCTTTCGTATTCGTTGGGGAAATTGCGGAAATTGTACCATTTGAAGAAGGGCGACTCCCGCGATTGGAACGCGCCTACGGTGTCATACATACCCTCGCGGTTAAAATAGCGGCTGTTGGAGCCGGTGTGGCTGAAAACGCCGTCGATGACGATGTGCATTTTGCGTTTGTGGGCTTCGTCCAACAATTCCTTGAAGTCGTCGTTTGTCCCCAAAATTGGATCGATTTTGTGATAATCGCCGGTGTCGTAGTGGTGATTGCTTTCGCTTTCAAAGACGGGGTTGAGGTAAATCGTCGTTATGCCGAAGTCTTTCAAATAATCAAGCTTGCCGATGATTCCTTTGAGATTGCCGCCGAAAAAATCGTAAGCGACAATTTCTTTGGTGTCCGGGTCTTTGAAATAACAGGGCTGATCCGTCCATGCGGCGTGGTAGACGGCGCCTTTTTTCTCGATGAGCTTGTTGCCTTCGCGGCAAAAACGATCGGGAAAAATTTGGTACATGACAGAGTGTTTTGCCCAGTCGGGGGTCTTGGCGCCCTTGTTAAAGACCGTTATCTGGTAAGAAGGCGGCGCATGGTGGAGGAGCATCCCTTCGCCGCCGAGTTGCTCATGGTTGTTGCCGTAAAAAACCGTCCCCGATGCGCCGACGATGATGAAATAATACCACAACAGGCAACCTTTTTCGGGCATTTGCAGGTTGACGGAGTAATATTTGTCGCCGTCCTCGTCGCTACAGGCGGTCGTCAGCGGCACCAGTTTTTCACCGGCGCCTTCTTGCCACAGACGCAACAAAACTTGCTTGATGTGTTCGCGGGTATAAACGGATACGGCAAGCCGCACGAAACTGCCCGCTTCCGCCGCACCGAATTTCGAGCGATAATAGCTGTCGTGGGAATTGTGGTACGCTCGCTCGATCATAAAAATCACCTCTTAAAAACAAAGAGCGACCGACGGGAAAAACTTTAGCTCCCTGTCGGTCGCCTTGCCGTTGAAGGGCGTTTTGCAGTATTTACTGCGTGGTCGCGCCCGTTTAATGAACTCGTCGGAAAATATTTTGTCGTCGGGAACCGCCAAATTTGTTTGCGGTTCGTTGTTTGCCGCATCTTCGGCGCGGCAAACGGCGTATTAAAAGTTGTGGCCGTCCCGTTTACCCGTTGCTTATTTTGCGATCAATTTTTCGTAGAGTTTCTTGTATTCTTTGGCCGAAGCTTCCCAGCTATAGTTGCTGTTCATGGCATTTTCGACAACCTTGGACCAAATTTCCGGATTTTCGTAAGCGGAGATGGCGCGTTGCAATGCGTACATCATGTCATGGGCGTTGAAGTTCGAGAACACAAAGCCGTTGCCCATGTCCGTATATTTGTCGTACTGCTGTACCGTGTCTTTAAGGCCGCCCGTCTCGCGCACCACGGGGATGGCGCCGTAGCGCATGGCGATGAGCTGACCGATGCCGCAGGGTTCATAATTGCTGGGCATGAGGAAAATGTCGGCGGCGGCGTAAATGCGTTGCGCCAAAGTGTTGTCGAACAGAATGTTCGTCGATACCTTGGTCGGGAAACGCCACTTCAAACCCTTGAACCAATCTTCGTACACTTTGTCGCCCGTACCGAGCATGACAAATTGCAACTCTTCATGCTGCAAAATCTCGTCCATCATGCGCACGATGAGATCCAGACCCTTGGCCGCGACCAAGCGGGACACGAGCGCTACCATGGGGATGCGGCGGTTCTTCGGCAAGCCGAGGAACGTCTGAAGCTGTGTTTTGTTGTCCCGTTTGC
>CAJORE010000091.1 GCA_905236595.1 uncultured Selenomonadaceae bacterium
ACCACTACGCTTCGTCGTCATTCCTTGTCTGCCGAAAAAATCCCTCGGCAATGGCACGAACTCATTTATGCAGTATTTCCTTAGAAAAGCCCCTTTAACTCCCATACTTCCCCAAAAACACTCACCGCAGCCTTGACAGTTTGCGTTTTATATTCGCCACAAATTCATCGACCGCCGCCAAATCGGCCTCGTCGGGATGTGTTGCCGCTTTTTGCCATCGTTTTGCCGCCTCAGCCCCGCCGTGGGGATCATCGGGGGCGGCATTTTGCCGTTTCGCGATTAACGCCGGGTTGATTTTGCCTTGACAACCGAATGTCCCCAAAATTTCACAACCTTCGCCCAACAAATACGCCGCCCGCGCATAAGCCGTCACCGCGTGTTCGCTGCCCGGCTCGGCGCCGTGCGTCTGAAAAAGCACCACCCTTGCGTTTTGCACCTGCGGCAAACAGCGGCGCATCTGCGGATCAGGACCGCCCCGCCGCAACCAATAGCCGATTGCCACAACGTCATAAAGGGATAAATCCGTCGGCATATCCTCCGCCGTAAAAATATCCGCATCTCCCGCCGCCGCTGAAATGCGCCGCGCCACCAATTCGGTATTGCCCGTCACCGACGAATACACAACCGCCCATTTGCCCATATAAACCTCCGCTTCGTGCCGAAAAATCGCCCTCGTTTGCCGCGCCTTTGGCACACCGTACGGCAACAACCCCTCGCCAAACCGTTTTTGGCGAGAATTATAGCACCTTTTAGGCGACAATACCACCGACGATTTTTTTGGTCTTGGTGTTGACTGTTACAAGGGAAAACGTTATCATAAGACACATAGTTCTCACGGGTCGGGCACAATAACGGGGTACCATAATGAAACCTGCCTTAGATAAGTTTGTCGCTCGCGCCATCGTCGAATTTGTCATTTCGGCGGCGCTCCTTAGCATAATCGGATTGGCTATCTATGACAGGATAGACACCTTTCTTATCGAATCCATAAAAGAATCCATCGCCCAACAGACGCAAAGCACAGCTTACACCTTAGGCGAACGCTTCCAGCACAAATTGGACGAACTGCAAACCCGTGCGCGCCTATTGGAGCAACAAAAAATTTCCGTTGATTCGATAATGGACGTTGATACCTTCGGCACAAAAGAAGGCCGGATGCGCGGCCTTATACGCCGCGACGGCTCCACCGTCGTCGGTTCGCCCGTATCGGAAGAAGTATTCCCTTCAACGCGCAAAACCTTCGCCGGCGAACAAACAATCGACTATATCGCCGGCCACGGTCTGCTCTTTGCCGTTCCCGTCGAATTTGACGGCCAACCGTGCGTCTTTTACGAATTGTTTGGCGACAACGCCGTCAAAACGTTTTATAAGACCTTAAGCTACAACGGCAACGATACGCTGATTTTAGCCACCGCCTCCGGCCAACGGCTCCTGTTGTCGGAGGGCAAATACCCCGAAATCGCCTTGGGCAAATATCCCAAAGCCGGTTACATGGGGCTTAACACAAGCAAGATAACCCCCTTCGACCAAGCGACGGACAAAATGTTCCGTACCGACCTTGTCCCTGGGAGGACCTCCGTTTTTTTCGCCGAAAACGAAGTCGATGCCTTTTTCTTTCATTGCGCTTATGTCATCCCGTCGGAACGCCTGCTGTTGGCCGGATATGTTGAATGGGACGATGTGGTCATCGACATCGACTACATCTACACGCTGTTGCAACTCATTTTCGTTACCCTCCTCGTATTGTTGCTGTTTTCCGTGCGCTATACCATGAAAACGCGGCAGGCGCACGCCTTAGAACACGAAAAACTCCTTGCCGACGCCGCCAACCAAGCCAAAAGCAGCTTTTTGGCCAATATGTCCCACGAAATCCGCACGCCCATAAACGCCATAATGGGCATGGGCGAAATGATCCTGCGCGAATCCAAGGAATCCGCCACCCTTGAATACGCCACCAACATCAACCATGCGGCCAAAAATTTATTGGCCATAATAAACGACGTACTCGATTTGTCCAAAATCGAAGCGGGCAAGATGGAGATTATCGAAACCAAATACAGTTTGAGCGTATTGCTGGCCGATCTTGTCAACATCATTCAACAACGCGCCGCCGACAAAGGATTGTCTTTCAACATCGAATTCAATCCCGATATACCCGACGCCCTCTTTGGCGATGAAACACGTCTGCGGCAAATAATCACCAATATCCTGACCAATGCCGTAAAATATACGAACCACGGCAATGTCACCCTCAAAGTAACCTGCTCGGCCATCGACAACGACCGCATTTTTCTCACCGTTCACGTCCGCGACACGGGTATCGGGATAAAGAAAAGCGACTTAAAAAAGTTGTTTTGTGCGTTCACCCGCGTCGAAGAAGCCCGCAACCACAATATCGAAGGCACGGGCTTAGGGCTTAACATAACCCAGCAGTTTCTCTTTATGATGGGCGCCAAACTCCGCGTGAAAAGCATTTACGGCAAAGGCTCCGTGTTCGGTTTCCGCGTCGCCCAAAAAGTTATGTCCCCCGAGCCGATGGGCGATTTTACGGTGACCGCCAAAAATGCCGCTGCCCGGGAGGAATGTTACCGCGAAACATTCACCGCCCCCGACGCTCATATTTTGGTTGTTGACGATACCTTAATGAATTTGACCGTCATCAAAGGTCTGCTGAAGCAAACCGAAATCCAAATCGACACGGCAAACAGCGGCGAAGAATGTGTCCGTATGGCCAAGGCCAAACCCTACGACATAATTTTCCTTGACCACATGATGCCGGGCATGGACGGTTTTGCCACGCTCAAGGCATTGCGAAGGTTGCCCGCCAATGCCCCGAACAGCCGCACCCCCGTGGTGGCGCTTACGGCCAATGCCGTCAGCGGTTCCCGCGAAAAATACCTTGCCGCCGGCTTTAGCGATTATCTGACCAAACCGATTATTTATCCGCAATTAGAAAATATAATCATCAAGTACCTGCCGACCGCCGATAAGCCCCTTATCGACGGCGGCAAACTGCGCGATGCCTATACGACGCTAAAAGAGTGCGCCGCCGTCTTTGATTATGATTCGTTCATGTACGTCTTGCAGGAAACAAATGCGTACCGTTTGCCGGAAGCGGATGCCGTGCGCTTTGCCTCCGTCAAAAAGGCCGCCGCCAACCTTGATTGGGACAAGATACGCGACCTGTTGAACGAAACCGCCTCGCAATAAACAAGCCCCGCCCGTTGCAATCATGCCTGCAACGGGCGGGGCTTGTTTTTGTTCCCTCGCAACGGGGAAATTATGCGGAAATGTTCATCGTGCCGCCCAAAACCGGGTTGCCGTAGCTTGCGGTCTTGCGATAAAGTTCCGCCACTTCTTTCATGCGAATATGGGTTGCATTCTGCCCTTGGCTCTCGATTCGCTCGTTCCCCTGCTGGAATAAGCTGGAGCCGATTTTCGTCTCCGTGCCGAAATTAGACACCCGCATCGGCGCTTGGGATTCGCGCATACCCTTGGCGGTCGCGCTTTGCCCTTGACGCGCCGAAGATTCGTTTACCGCCCGGAACGTCATATAGGTTGGTATGGAACTTATGCCGGAAATCGCCATC
>CAJORE010000092.1 GCA_905236595.1 uncultured Selenomonadaceae bacterium
CCACTACGCTTCGTCGTCATTCCTTGTCTGCCGAAAAAATCCCTCGGCAATGGCACGAACTCATTTATGCAGCGTTTCCTAAAAAATATTAAATGGCCGATATTTTGTCTGTTTTCGCTAAAAAGGGGTTGATTTTTCTCGCCGTTTCTGTTACAGTCTTTCGCGGTGGCGGCGGGAAAGGTCGCCCGGCAGGAAAGTAAGCGAAAAGTTTGGTGCGGTGGCGCATTGACGGTTTCCCATCGCAATACCGAAGGAGGATTTCTATTATGAATAAAATGGAATTAGTGGCCGACGTAGCGGAAAAATCCGGCCTTACCAAAAAAGACGCCGAAAAGGCGGTTAATGCTTTTTGTGCGGCTGTTGAAGGCGCTTTGGTAAAAGGCGATAAAGTGCAGCTTATCGGTTTCGGCACGTTTGAAACGAAGGTTCGCGCCGCTCGCAAGGGTCATAACCCGCAGACCGGCAAAGAAATCGACATTCCCGAAGCTACCGTGCCGGCTTTCAAAGCGGGCAAAGCCTTGAAGGATGCCGTGGACAAATAACGGGCAATCTCAGAACAACCGATTTTTATGAGCCGTCTGCCGTATCTTCGGTGCGGCAGACGGCAAAGTTGCGGCCGGGGCGTCGGGCAATCGCCGGCCGCTCTTTAATTGGGCACTGCATAATGCGTCCGTACCCCTGTCGGATTTTTCGTTGCGCGGAAAAGTGACGAAACAATTCTTTGACACCTGTACGAACCTGTTTAGCAGTGCTTGCTTTATATTTGCGGTGAATTGTTTTGCGCAAAAAGAAAACGGCATTGATAACCGGCGGCACGTCTGGCATTGGCTTGGCTACGGCGAAAATTCTCGCCGGAAAAGATTTTTCCGTGGCGTTAATGGGACGATGCGACGTTCGCGGACAAAGGGCGATAGGCGAATTGTCGTCAAGTGACGTCATCTTTATAAAGGGAGACGTTACAAAGCGTGATGACTGTCAAAACGCCGTGGCAAAATGTGTGCAAGCTTTTGGCGCTTTGGATGTGCTGATAAATTCGGCCGGCATATATACGGAACATTCGTTGGCCGCGACCGATGACGAAGAATTTTGGCGATTGATGGCGGTCAACATGGGCGGAACATTTAATATGTGTCGTGCCGCACGGGAATATTTGCAAAAAAGGGGCGGCGCGATAATAAACGTTGCTTCCGACGCCGGCTTGCGCGGCAACTGCAACTGCGCGGCGTATGCGGCGAGCAAAGGCGCCGTGATTGCCTTTACCCGTTCCTTGGCGATAGAGCTTGCCGCATTTAATGTGCGGGTTAATGCCGTGGCGCCGGGGGACATTTTGACGCCCATGACCAAAGCGCAACTCGACAGCGATCCGCTTGGTCGCGAGGAGGCTTTGCGGCTTATGGCCGGTGTCTATCCGTTGGGGCGGATTGGTACGCCCGAAGAGGCGGCGGCGGTTATTGCTTTTTTGGCGGGGGAAGGCGCCGCTTTTGTAACGGGCGCCGTATGGAGCGTCGATGGGGGCTTGACGGCGTGAATGTTTTATTGTTGAGCGCATCGGTGGGCGCCGGTCATACAAAAGCGGCCGAAGCGGTTGGCGAATCGTTGCGGGAATTGTCGGCGGTCGAGAACATTGTTGCCTTAGACTGGTCGGACAAGAATGTCAGTTTTGCCAATTACTTAACAAAGAAGCTTTACTTAAATATGCTGGCTTTTGTGCCGAACTTGTACGATTTTTTTTACAAGGTTTCGGCAAGCAATTTCGGCAACGCATTGGCGCAAAACTTGAACGAAAGCTTGATGTTAAGCGTTATGGAGCGGTTAATCGGTCGGTATCGTCCCGATGCGGTGGTTTGTACGCATCCTTTTCCGGCGGGGGCGGCGGCGGCGGCCAAACGTCGCGGTTATGATTTTGTGTCGGCGACGGTGGTCACGGACTACACGCTCCATAAGATGTGGATAAACCGCGAAACGGATCTTTTTTTCGTCGCCACGGAAGATATGCGTGACGAACTTCTGTCCTGCGGCTTTGCGGCGGATAAAGTCACGGCTTGCGGAATACCCGTTCGCCGCGCCTTTGCGTTTGGCGCGGGAGAGGAGCCGGTGGGCGAAGGGGAGAGGACGCCGCAATTTAAGTCGGCGGCCAAGCAAGCTTTGGGCATTGCCGCAAATGAGCGGATGGTTCTTCTCATGGGCGGCGGCTTGGGACTGGGCGGCATCGAAAGCACCGTCCGTCAGTTAAGCGCCGCCGCTGTTGACGGCTTGGTTATTTTTGTCTTGGCGGGTAAGAACGAAAAACTTCGGCACCGTTTGACCCAATATGCGCGTGACAGCCGCACGCGTTTGGAAGTGGTGGGATTTATTGAGGACACGGCGCCGTACATGAAAGCGGCGGATTTAATCATCACCAAGCCGGGGGCTTTGACCCTCAGCGAATCTTTTGCCCTGGGTTTGCCGCAAATTTTACATGAACCGATACCGGGGCCGGAGACACAAAATGCGCATTACGCCGTATCCCACGGTGCGGCATTGTGGGAAACGAAGGATATTGGCGAAACCGTGAGAGAGATTTTTGGCAACGAAGCCAAGTGGCGAGCCATGCAACAGGCGGCCAAGTTGTTGGCGCGTCCCGCGTCGGCCGCAACCGTGGCACGCAAGATTGCGGCGGCGTTTTTGGGGAAAAGCTCAAAAAATAGGTCATCTCAAACGGTTGAAAACGGGATTGTTTCGTGATATAATTCATTCGTTGTGCTTTGGAGCCGACGGATATTTGCGGACGTGGCGGAATTGGCAGACGCGCCGGATTTAGGATCCGGTGTCTTACGACGTATGGGTTCAAGCCCCTTCGTCCGCACC